>JACQAD010000225.1 GCA_016195125.1 Magnetospirillum sp. | reverse complement strand
TCATGACCGGCATCGTCGGCAGGCTGTTTCGTGAATTCGCCCTGACGCTGGCGGTGGCGGTGGTGGTCTCGGCGGTGGTATCGCTGACCCTGACCCCCATGATGTGCGGACACCTGCTCAAGGGCGGCCACGAGGAAGCCAAATCGGGCAAGCTGTTCGACGCGCTGCGCGATCTCTATGCCCGTTCGCTGGATTGGGTGCTGGGGCGCCAGGGCGCGACCCTGTGGGTGGCCATGGCGACCCTGGTGCTGACCATCGGCCTCTATGTGGTCATTCCCAAGGGCTTCCTGCCCAGCCAGGATACCGGCCTGATCGTCGCCACCACCGACGCGCGGCCCGACATCTCGTTCCAATCCATGATGGCGCTGCAGCGCCAGGTGGCCGACGCGGTGCGCGAAGATTCCGACATTTCCGCCGTGGCCTCGTTCATCGGCGCCGGTCCGGTCAATCCCTCCGCCAATACCGGCCACATGACCATCGTCATGAAGCCCCGCAAGGAGCGCTCCGCCGGGGTCGAGACGGTGATCGCCCACCTGATGGAGAGGGTGGCGCCGGTCGCCGGCCTGGAAGTCCATTTCCGCCCGGCCCAGGACATTCAGATCAGCCACCGCACCAGCCGGACCCAGTACCAGTACACCATGACCGACATCGACGCCGCCGAACTGGGGATCTGGGTGCCGCAGGTGCTGGAGAGGCTGCGGGCCTCGCCGCTGCTGATGGACGTGGCCTCGGATTCCCAGGATGGCGGGCTGCAGGCCGACATCAGGATCGACCGCGACAAGGCGGCGCGGCTGGGGGTGCTGCCCCAGGCCATCGACGACACCCTCTATGATGCCTTCGGCCAGCGTCAGATCTCCACCATCTATTCCCAGGTCAATCAGTACCACGTGGTCCTCGAGGTCGGCCCCGACTACCAGATGGGGCCGGAAACCCTGTCGGCCATCTATGTGCGCGCTTCCTCGGGCGCCCTGGTGCCGCTGTCAGCCTTCACCTCGGTGTCGCGCTCGCTGGTGCCGCTGGTGGTGACCCATCAGGGCCAGTTCCCGGCGGTGACCATCAGCTTCAACCTGGCGCCGGGCGTGTCCCTGGGTCAGGCCACCGCCGCCATCGACCGCCTGCAGGCCGAAATGGGCCTGCCCGAAACCATCACCGGCGATTATTCCGGCGACGCCGCCGAGTTCCGCCGTTCGCTCGAAAGCCAGCCCTGGCTGATCCTGGCGGCCATGGTGGTGATCTACATCGTGCTGGGCGTGCTGTACGAAAGCACCATCCACCCCATCACCATCATGTCGACCCTGCCGTCGGCGGGCATCGGCGCCCTGCTGGCGCTGATGCTCACCGGCAACGATCTGTCCCTGGTGGGGCTGATCGGCATCGTGCTGCTGATGGGCATCGTCAAGAAAAACGCCATCATGATGATCGATTTCGCCCTGGAGGCGGAGCGCATCGAGGGCAAATCGCCGCGGGACTCCATCGTCCAGGCCAGCCTGCTGCGCTTTCGTCCCATCATGATGACCACCATGGCGGCGCTGCTGGGCGCCATCCCCCTGGCCTTCGACGCCGGCACCGGCGCCGAGTTGAGGCGTCCGCTAGGCATTTCCATCGTCGGCGGCCTGCTGCTCAGTCAGCTGATCACCCTTTACACCACGCCGGTGATCTATCTGGCCTTGGAGCGCCTCAAGCAGCGCTTCCGCCCGACTCCCGCCGTCGAGCCGGCGGAGTAGGGGCCATGCTGCCGCCGTCCTCCTCGGGCTTTTCGGCGATCTTCATCCATCGGCCGGTGGCGACCTTGCTGCTGGCCCTGGGATTGTTCCTGACCGGCATGGTGGCCTTCGACCGGCTGCCGGTGGCGCCCTTGCCCAAGGTGGATTTCCCCACCATCGCCGTGTCGGCCAAGCTGCCCGGCGCCGACCCCGCCACCATCGCCGCCACCGTGGCGGCGCCGCTGGAGCGCCGCCTGGGCGAGATTCCCGGCGTGTCGGAGATGACGTCCACCAGCACCATGGGCTCGACCTCGGTGACGGTGCAGTTCGATCTCGACCGCGACATCAACGGCGCCGCTCATGACGTGCAGGCCGCCATCAATGCCGCAGCCGCCGAACTGGCCATCGACCTGCCGTCGCCGCCCACCTATCGCAAGATAAATCCGGCGGAATCGCCCATCCTGATCCTGGCGGTGACATCGGATTCGCTGACCTCGGCCAAGGTTTTCGACGCTGCCGATGCAATCATGGCCAGCCGGATCTCCCAGGTGGACGGCGTCGCCCAGGTGACGCTGAGCGGCGCCGAGAAGCCGGCGGTGCGGGTCCGGGTCAATCCCGGCGCCCTGGCCGCCATGAATCTGGGCATGGAGGATGTGCGGACCTCCCTGGCCCAAGCCAATGTGGACATGCCCAAGGGCAGCTTCGACGGTCCCTCCGAGGCCATGTCCATCGCCACCAACGATCAGCTGTTCACCGCCGCCGGCTATGCGCCGCTGATCGTGCGCTCGGCGGGGGGCGCCATCGTGCGGCTGTCGGCCATCGCCTCGGTGGTGGATTCGGTGGAGAACACAAGGCTGGGCGGCTGGTTCAACCGCGACAAGGGCGTGCTGGTGATCATCAGCAAGCAACCCGGCGCCAACGTGGTCGAGACCGTCGACCGCATCAAGGAGATCCTGCCCCAGTTGCGGCGCTGGATGCCGACGGGGACCAAGGTGTCGGTGGTGTCTGACCGCACCATCAACATCCGCGGCAATCTTGATGACGTGGAGACCACCCTGGCCATCTCCATCGGTCTGGTGATCCTGGTGGTCTACCTGTCGCTGGGACGCATGACGCCGACGCTGGCGGCCTCGGTCACCGTGCCCCTGTCCCTGGCCGCCACCTTCGCCTTCATGTGGCTGGCGGGCTATAGCCTGAACAATATCTCGCTGATGGCGGTGACCATTTCCGTGGGCTTCGTGGTCGATGACGCCATCGTCATGATCGAGAACATCTCGCGGCACATGGAGAAGGGCGAGGGACCGCTGGAAGCGGCGGTCAAGGGGGCGTCGGAGATCGTCTTCACCGTCTTTTCCATTACCCTGTCCCTGGTGGCGGTGTTCATTCCGCTGCTGTTCATGGGCGGTATCCTGGGCCGGCTGTTTCGCGAATTCGCCGTCACCCTGTCGGTGGCGATCATCGCTTCGGCCATCGTGTCGCTGACGGTGACGCCCACCCTGTTCGGCCATCTGATGGTCCGGGCCAAGCCGCGACCGCTGTCCGGTCCGGCCTTGTGGGGCGAGAGGGCCATGCTCTGGGCCGAGCGCGCCTACGAGCGGACTTTGGGACTGGCCCTGGCCCATCAGACCCTGATGCTGGGCGTGACCTTGGGGACGGTGGGCCTGACCGTCTATCTCTATGGCTCTGTGCCCAAGGGCTTTTTTCCGCCCCAGGATACCGGCCTGATCTTCGCCAGCGTCGAGGGCCGGGTGGATATCTCGTTCCGCTCCATCTCCGAGCGCCAGCAGAGGGTCGCCGAGGTGGTGCTGTCCGATCCGGCGGTGGAGGCATTGGGCTCGTTCGTGGGGGCCAGCGGCTTCGGCACCGCCCAGACCGGGCGCATGTTCATCAGCCTGAAGCCCTTGGGCCAGCGCAAGGAAAGCGCCCAAGACGTCATCAATCGCCTGCGCCCCAAATTGGCCCGGGTCGAGGGCGTGTCGGTGTTTCTGCAGGCCGGCCAGGACATCCGCATCGGCGGGCGCATGGGAAAGGCCCAGTTCCAGTTCGTTCTGTGGGACGAATCGCTGGAGGAATTGCGCGAGTGGACGCCGCGCTTCATCGAGCGCCTCAAGAGGGAGAAGGGGCTGGTGGACGTGTCCTCGGACCAGGATGCCGCCATCCCCCAGGCCCAGGTGGTGGTGGACCGCGACGCCGCCGCCCGCCTGGGCGTCAGCATGACCGACATCGATCAGGTCTTGCAGGATTCCTTCGCCCAGCGTCAGGTCTCGACCATCTATACCCAGCGCAACCAGTACAAGGTCGTGCTGGAGGTCGATCCCAAGGCCCAGGAGGACGCGGCCTCGCTGCATCTGCTATGGGTCAGGTCGGCGAACGGCACCCAGGTGCCCCTGGACGCCCTGGCCCGTTTCGAACCCTCCACCGCCCCGGTTTCGGTGGCCCACCAGGGCCAGTTCCCGGCCGCGACCCTGAGCTTCAACCTGGCGCCGGGCATGCCGCTGGGCGTGGCGGCCGAGACCCTGCAAAGGGTGGCGCGCGACATCGGCATGCCCGAGGGCGTGCATTGGGAATTTGCCGGCAACGCCAAGGTCTTCGCCGAATCCCTCTCGGACCAGCCCATCCTGATCGGCGCCGCCTTGCTGGCCATCTACATCGTGCTGGGGATTTTGTACGAAAGCCTGATCCATCCCATCACCATCATTTCGACCCTGCCCTCGGCGGGAATTGGCGCCCTGCTGGCCCTGATGGGCACCAGTACCGAATTGACCCTGATCAGCGTCATCGGCGTCTTCCTGCTGATGGGCATCGTCAAGAAGAACGGCATTCTGATGGTGGATTTCGCCATCGAGGCCGAACGCCGGGGCGCCAGGCCACTGGAGGCGATTTTGGATGCCTGCCGCACCCGCTTCCGGCCCATCACCATGACCACGCTGACGGCGCTGCTGGGTGCCGTGCCCCTGGCCCTGGCCTCCGGCCCCGGCGGGGCCTTGCGCCGGCCCCTGGGCATCGCCATCGTCGGCGGGCTGTTGCTGTCGCAGTTGTTGACGCTCTATACCACTCCGGTGGTCTATCTTTGGCTCTCGCGCCTGTCCGCGTGGCGGCGGCGCAAGGAGATAACGACGTGAAGAAGATCGCGGTGTCCGCCCTCGGCCTGCTGCTGCTGGCCGCCTGTTCCGTCGGCGACGATTATGTCCGGCCCGAGGCCAAGCCACCGGCCCAGTGGAAGAATCCAGGCATGGCCGCCTCCGCCGCCGTCTGGCCCAGCGCCGATTGGTGGCGCCAGTTCGGCTCGGCCCGCCTCGACGAACTGATGCTCCAGGCCAAGGCCGCCAATTTCGATCTGGCCGCCGCCACCGCCAGGGTGCGTCAGGCCGATGCCCTGCTGTCGGTGGCCGGTGCCTCGCTGCTGCCGTCGCTGTCGGCCTCGGCCTCGGAGACGCGGGCCCGTTCGTCCCAGGCGGCCAGCACCACCACCCTTTCCAAGGCCCGTCACTCCACCACCTCCAGCGCCGTGCTCAATGCCAGCTACGAGATCGATTTCTGGGGCAAGAACGCGGCCGGGGTGGATTCCGCCGCCGCCGCCGCCCAGGCCTCGCGCTTCGACCTGCAGACGGCGCTGCTGACCGCCCAGTCCAGCGTCGCCAACACCTATTTCGAAATTCTCGGCCTGCAGGAGCGGATCGTGCTGGCCCGCGACGGCATTGCCAATTCCGAACGTATCCTGGCGGTGTTTCGCGACCGCTTGCGCGCCGGCACCGCCACCTCGCTGGACGTGGCCCAGCAGGAAAGCGTGGTCGCCAACCAGCGGGCCATCCTGTCGCCCCTGGAGCGCCAGATGCGTCAGGATTTCAACGCCCTGGCCATCCTTACCGGCCGCCTGCCCGAGGAGATCAATCTGGTCCCCGAGACCCTGGGCGTGCTGAGAGTGCCGGTGGTCGGCGCCGGGCTGCCCTCGGAATTGCTGGCCCGCCGCCCCGACGTGCAATCGGCGGAGGCTTCCTTGCGCGCCGCCAACGCCGACATCGCCGTGGCTCGCGCCGCCTGGTTCCCCTCCATCACCCTGACCGGCCAGGGCGGTTTCCAGAGCCTGGACCTGCTGAAAATGATGACCGCCCAAAGCCTGCTGTGGTCGGTGGCGTCCAGCGTCACCCAGACCGTCTTCGACGGCGGCAAGATCGCCGGCACGGTGGAGCAGAAACGCGCGCGGCAAGACGAATTGGCCCAGACCTATCGCAAGGCGGTGGCCTCGGCCTTCTCCGATGTGGAGAACTCGCTGATCGCCGTCGAGCAGAGCGCCGCCGAAATCGCCGACCAGCGCGCCGCCGAGGCCACGGCGCGGCGCGCCCTGCGGATCGCCGAGGAACAGATGGCCGGCGGCATCGTCGATGTAACCACCGTGCTCAACACCCAGAAGACCCTGTTTTCCGCCCAGGACGCCCTGGCCCAGGCCCGCCTGACCCAATTGCAGGCGGTGGTGGGGCTGTATAAGGCCATGGGCGGCGGCTGGTCGGGCAAT
This sequence comes from Magnetospirillum sp., assembly GCA_016195125.1. Lineage (GTDB taxonomy): Bacteria > Pseudomonadota > Alphaproteobacteria > Rhodospirillales > Magnetospirillaceae > Phaeospirillum. Next base: position 17,832 of record JACQAD010000225.1, on the reverse strand, counting down.
TGAGCCCTGGCCATCCCGCAAGGCGCTTCACCGGCGGTTCGGACACAAATCGATAAAAGCGATTACTGAAACTATTTTAACCAGTTTCACTCGATAAGCCGTTATGGCTAAGGTCTCTCCATCGGATCACCCCAAGGAGAGCACCCCCATGGCACACAATCCCTCTTCCCCGACCATCGCCAATCTCGAGGCGGCCTTCGCCGGCGAGTCCATGGCCAACCGCAAATATCTCTACTTCGCCCGCCGGGCCCGCGAGTTGGGCGCCGTCGAGGTCGCCGAAGTGTTCGAGCGCACCGCCGAGCAGGAAACCATGCACGCCTTCGGCCATCTTGAACTGCTCTACCCCAAGGCCGAACTGACGGTGGAGACGATGCTGCAGATGGCCATCGACGGCGAGACCTACGAGTACACCGAGATGTATCCCAAGTTCCGCCATCTGGCCGAGCAGGAAGGCAATTCCGCCGCCGTCACCGAGATGGACGAGCAGATCGCCGAGTCCAAGGAGCACGCCGAGCGCTTCGCCAAGATCCTGGCCACCGCCGCCAAGCGCTTCGCCGCCCTGGCCAAGGTCGAGGAAAAGCATGCCGGTCACTACCAGGCCACCCTCAATGCCCATAAGGGCGCCTGAGCAACCCCCATCGGAGGATAATCCCATGAAGAAGTATGTCTGTGTCGTCTGTGGTTTCGTCTATGACCCCGCGGTCGGCATGCCCGACGACGGTATCCCCGCCGGCACCCCGTTCGAAGCCATTCCCGACGATTGGTCCTGCCCCGATTGCGGCGTGTCCAAGTCGGACTTCGAAGTCCAGGAGGGCTGAGCCATGGATGCCGCCACCAAGATCGGCGTGGTGATCCTGGGCAGCGGGCTGGGGGGATATACCCTGGCCCGCGAACTCAGGAAGCTCGACCGCGAGATCGCCCTGACCGTCATTACCGCCGACGGTGGCGAATCCTACTCCAAGCCCATGCTGTCCGCCGCCTTCGCCCAGGGCAAGGCGCCGGCTTCCCTGGTTCAGAAGGGGCCGGAGCAGATGGCGGTGGACCTGTCGGCGACCATCCTGGTCCGCCACCGGATCGCGGCCATCCACCGCGACACCAAGACCCTGACGTTACGCCAGCCCGACGGCAACGAGACCAGTATCGGTTACGGGCGGCTGGTTCTGGCCATCGGCGCCGATCCCCGGCTGTATCAGGCTCCCGGTGCCGAGCTGGCCAAGATTCGCACCGTCAACGATCTTGACGATTACGCCCTCTGGCGGGAGGCGCTGCGCCATGGCGACCGGGTGCTGCTGGTGGGCGCCGGGCTGATCGGCTGTGAATTCGCCAATGATCTGGCCGGGGCCGGGTTCAAGGTGACCATGGTCGATCCGGCGCCGTGGCCGCTGGGTCGCCTGCTGCCCCAGGATTTGGGCGAGGAAATGGCCAAGGCCCTGGCCGGAGTGGGGGTGAGCCTGCATCTGGGCCGCACGGTGGCGTCGTGGAGCGCCGCCGGCGCCACCCTGGACGATGGAGGTGTCGTCGCCTTCGACCATGCCCTGTCGGCCATCGGGCTGGTGCCGCGCATCCGGTTGGCCACCGAGGCCGGCCTCAAGGTCGATCGCGGCATCGTCGTCGATCGCAGCCTGCGGACCTCGGACCCCGATATCTTCGCCATCGGCGATTGCGCCGAAAGCCCGGCCGGGCCGCTGCCCTTCGTCCTGCCCCTGATGGCCGAGGCCAAGGCGCTGGCCGCGACCCTGACCGGGACCGAGACGCCTTTGCAACTTCCCGCCCTGCCGGTGGTGGTCAAAACCCCTTGCCTGCCCATGGCCGTCTGCCCGCCCGCGCCGGGTGCGGTGGGGCAGTGGCGCGTGGAGGGCGAGGGACGGGACCGCAAGGCCCTGTTCATCGGGTCCGATGGGCGGGCGCTGGGTTTTGCCCTCAGTGGGGGCAGGGTGTCCGAACGCCAGTCCCTGGGCCGGGAGATGCCCGACCTGTTGTGATACGCCACCTGTTGTGATGGCGGGCGTTTGGTGGTTTTCTAGTCGGCATCCCGGTATGTGACCGGGGAGGCTCATTTAAGTTGGGGGATTGTTTCATGAAGGCTCGTCTTGCCGTCGCCGCCATCGTTCTGACCGCTATCACCGGCGCCGCCTCGGCAGCCGAAGCGCCCGCCGCCTTCGCCGCCTGCAAGGCCTGCCACAAGGTCGAGGCCGGGGCCAATGCCATCGGTCCCAGCCTGTTCGGCGTGGCCGGGGCCAAGGCCGGCACCGTCGCCGCCGGATTCAAGTATTCCCCGGCCATGGCCGGCTGGGGCAAGTCCTGGGACGATGCCAATCTGGCCGCCTATCTGGCCAATCCCAAGGATTCCATTCCCGGCAACAAGATGGTCTTCGCCGGGGTCAAGGATCCCGCCGCCGTGACCGCCATCATCGAATACCTGAAGACCCTGAAGTAGCCCCCGCCTATCCGGCGATACCAGCCGCGGCCATCAATGCCCCCACCCGGTGGTCCCATTGATGGCTGCGGACATGGCTTTCGATGCCTCGCCCGGAGATGTCGCTCCATAACCTGCGGTCACCAACAACCGCCGAGAGGCGTTCGTTATCTTCGGCGGTTCCGTCGAGGATCAGCACATCCTTCATGTCGGTGAACTGCGTCTCGATCGTGGGGTTACGCTCGCTGGCGAGGACGCAGCCTTCCGCCATGGCGTAATGAGCCCGCATCAATAATGCATGGCGGAGGTTGATCGAATCGTTCAGCACCACCTTGGCGCGGCGGCTCAGGGCCGCAACCTCGGTGAAGGACAGTTCTCCATGGTAGATCCCATTGGGGTTTGCCCGTTTGAACGAGTCGCAGACCGTGCCGCAGAAATGAATCTGGCGCCCGGAAAAAGTCGAAAGCAGGTGATGGCGGCGGAGCGTCCGAACTCGCCGGTCGACCTGTTCGGCCATCAGGCCTGCATCGAAGGGCAGGTCGCGTGCCGCAAGTTCCCGGCGGGCGATGAGGTAGACATCACCTTCCAGGTTGAGCACTGCGTCGATGGCGGCTTTCGTGGCTTGGCGCAACGAGCCGAAGCTGCCTATGCGGCCGAAGAAGACGTCGTCCGGGAGCAACTCGCCGATGGTTCCGTGGAAGAGGATATCGATATCGCGCTGCTCGAACGGCGCGATGGTGGCGCTGGGGGGCGGGCCTGCTTGAGGAAAGGGGAAAATGCGGCTGTCGGCAATGCCGAGATCATTGAGAAAAACCGCGTGCTCCGGCTCCATGATTCCATAGATGCCGGGCGGTGCCGGGGCTTGCCGGTGCCGATCGTGGCTATTGGCATCCTCGAAATGAATGATCTTGTCGCGCAGGTGCAGCGGATGGTCGATCATGATGTTGATCGCCAGGCAGGAGAAGAATTCCTGCATGAAGATGTAGCCCCCGTCCTTAAAGGCGGGATATGCGTCGTGAAAATTGAACAGGGCGACAAAGTCGGGTGAGCGGGCGAAGGCGTCCATGCTCAGCGCCGCGAACTCTTCGCTGGTCTCGGCCGACATCTCCTGGCAGGGGTAGCCCCTTCGCCCGATGGCTGCGCAAATGTCGCCCATCATTACCCGCCAATAATTGCCGGCGCGCTGGCCGTAGGCGATGATGGCGGGAATGAATAGCCCAAATCCTGGCATTGTCGCAGCCTTATCCTGTCGTTACCGTCCCCTGGCCTCCTCCGCCGCGTGGGCGGCGGCGGCGCGGGCAGTCATCAGGATGGGGCGCAGCCGGGTCCGCCCGGCATGAACGGCGGCCTCGATGCGGTCCAGCCCCTCGGCCTCGCCCTGGCGGGCGAACTCGACGATGAGGATGGCGTTCTTGGCCGCCAGCCCGATCAGCACGATGAAGCCGATCTGGGCCAGGATGTTGATGGACAGGCCGCGGATGATCAGGCCGCTGACGGCGGCCAGCAGGCACATGGGCACGATCAGCACCACGGCGGCGGGCAGCGACCAGCTCTCGTACTGGGCGGCCAGCAGCAGGAACACGAACAGCACCGAGGCGGCGAAGACGAACAGGCCGTTATTGCCGGCCAGCAATTCCTGCAACGCCAGTTCGGTCCATTCGAAGCCGAAGCCGTCGGGCAGCCGGTCGGCCGCCAGGATCTTCATCTGCTCCAGGGCATAGCCGCTGGCATAGCCGGGCGCCGCCGCCCCCTGGATCTCGGCCGCCGGGAACAGGTTGTAGCGCGGCACGCGGTAAGGCCCGGTGTCGAAGCGGAACGTGGCCAGGGCGCCCAGCGGCACCATCTGGCCGGCATCGTTCCTGACCTTGATGCTGGCGATGTCGGTGACGTCGTTGCGGAACGGCGCGTCGGCCTGGGCGGTGACGCGGAAGGTGCGGCCCAGGAAGTTGAACTCGTTGACGAAGGAGGAGCCCAGATAGACCTGCAGGGCCTCGGACACCCGGTCCACCGGCACGCCCAGCTTCTGGGCGCGGACCCGGTCGATATCGGCATAGACGTTGGGAGTCCGCGTGTTGAACAGGGTGAAGATCCCCGACAGGCCCGGCACCTGATTGGCCGCCGCCGCCATGTCCAGGGCCACGTCCTCCAGGGCCTTGGGGCCGCGTCCGCCCTTGTCCTGCAGCATCATCTTGAAGCCGCCGGCGGTGCCGATGCCGCGCACCGGCGGCGGCGCGATGGTGATGATGAAGGCATCCTGGATCGACGACAGGCGCTTTCGCAGGTCGGCGGTGATGACGTTGGCCGACAGGCCCTGGGCATAACGCTCCTCGAATGGCTTTAAGGGCGTGAAGATGGCGGCGCCGTTGGAGGCGTTGGTGAAGGTGGCGCCGTCCAGGCCGGCAAAGGCCACCGTATGGCCGACTCCGGGGGTCTCGGCCATGATGGTGGCGGCGCGCTTGACCACCTCGTCGGTGCGTGACAGCGCCGCGCCCGGCGGCAATTGGATGACGGTGATCAGGTAGCCCTGATCCATCTCGGGGATGAAGCCCTTGGGCGTCTTGACGAATTCGACCCCGGCCGCGGCGATCAGGGCGCCATAGATCAGCAGCATGATCGTCGACTTGCGCACCACGCTCCGGGTCAGGTTGCCGTAGCCGCCGGCCAGCCGGTCGAAGCCATGGTTGAAGGCGGCGAAGAAGCGGGCCACGACCTTGCGCCAGCCGGTCTCCTCGTGATGGTCCAGGGGGCCGTGGCCCCGGAACAGCAGGGCGCAGAGCGCCGGCGACAGGGTCAGCGAGACGATCAGGGAAATCACCGTCGAGGCGGCGATGGTCACCGCGAACTGGCGGAAGAACTGGCCGGAAATGCCGGGGATGAAGGCGGCGGGAATGAACACCGCGCACAGCACCAGGGCGATGGAGATCAGGGCGCTGCCCACCTCGTCCATGGTCTGGTGGGCGGCGGAGCGGGCGTTCATGCCCTCCTTCATGTTGCGCTCGACGTTCTCCACCACCACGATGGCGTCGTCGACCACGATGCCCACGGCCAGGACCAGGCCGAACAGCGACAGGTTGTTGAGCGAATAGCCCAGCCCTCCCAGAATGGCGAAGGTTCCCACCAGCGAAACCGGAATGGCCGCCAGCGGAATCAGCGAAGCCCGCCAGGTCTGCAGGAACAGGATCACCACCACCACCACCAGGATGACCGCCTCGAAGATGGTCTTGATGACCTCGTGCACGGACTGGGCGATGAATTTGGTGGGGTTGTAGGCGATGGTGTAGGTGACGCCCGAGGGGAAGGTCTTGGACAATTCCTCGACCTTGGCGATGACCCGGTCGGCGGTGGCCAGGGCATTGGAGCCGGGGCGCTGGAACACCGCCACCGGCACCGCGTTATTGGCGTTGAGATAGCCGTTGACGCTGTAATCCTGGGCGCCCAGCTCGATGCGGGCCACGTCCTTGAGGCGCACGATGCGCCCCGAGGCATCGGCCTTGACGATGACGTCGCCGAACTGGGCGGGGTCGGTCAGGCGGCCCTGGGTCTGGACCGACAGCTGGAAGGCGCCCTGCACCGGCATGGGCGGCTGGTTGAGCACGCCGGCGGCGATCTGGACGTTCTGGGCCTGCAGGGCCTTGACCACCTCGCCGGCGGTGAGGTTGCGGGCCGCCGCCTTGTCCGGGTCGATCCACACCCGCATGGCGTAGTCGCGCGCGCCGAAGACGCGCACGTCGCCGACGCCGTCCAGGCGGGCCAGCACGTCGATCATCTGCAAGGTGGCGAAGTTGGAGAGATACAACTGGTCGCGCGTGCCGTCGGGCGAGTTCATGTGCACGACCAGCAGCATATCGGGCGAGTTCTTGGCCACGGTGATGCCGATGCGCTTGACGTCGTCGGGCAGTCGGGCGGTGGCGATGGCGACGCGGTTCTGCACCAGCACCTGGGCGGTATCGAGATTGGTGCCCAGGGCGAAGGTCACGGTCAGCTTCAAATTGCCGTCACCGGTGGCCTGGCTGTTGATGTAGAGCATATTCTCGACGCCGTTGATCTGCTGCTCCAGCGGCGTGGCGACGGTGTCGCTGACCACCTGGGCCGAGGCGCCGGGATACGAGGCGCTGACCACGATGGTCGGCGGCGCGATCTCGGGATACTGGGCCACGGGCAGGGCGAAGTAGGAGATGGCCCCGATGATGGTGATCAGGATCGAGACCACCGTGGCGAAGATGGGGCGGTCGATGAAGAAGTGGGACAGGCGCATGGTGGTGTCCTATCCCTATTCGATCTTACCGGGCTGAGCCGTGACCTTGGCGCCGGGCCGGGCTCGCATCAGGCCGTTGATGATGACCTGGTCGTCGGGACCGAGACCGTCCTTGACCACCCGCAGCCCGCCGTCCAGGGGGCCGAGCTTGACCGGCTTGGGGGTAACGGTACCGTCCTTGACGGTCATCACCAGCTTGCGCGACTGGTCGGTGACGATGGCGGTGTCGGGCACCAGCAGGGCGTCATAGGGCTCGGAGGCGGCGAGGCGGACCCGGCCGAAGGCGCCGGCGGTCAGCTGCTGCTCTCCATTGGCGACGATGGCGCGGGCGCGGATGGTGCCGGTGCCCTTGTCGATCTGATTGTCGATGAAATCCAGCTTGGCCTCACGCGGCCAGCCGGTTTCGCCGCTCAGACGCAACTGCACCGGCGATCCCATCAGCGAGGCGGCACCACGGCGGATCTGCGCCTGGAAATCGGCATCGGTCAGCTCGAAGCCCACATAAATGGGATCCTGGGAGACGATGGTGGTGAGCAGGGTCGGCGAGGCGATGGAGGGGCCGCCGGTGACCAGATTGCCGACGCTGACCTGCTTGGCGCTGATGCGGCCCGAGATAGGGGCGGTAACCCGGGTGAACTGCAGGTTCAGCTCGGCATCCCGCACCGCCGCCATGGCGGCCTGGGAACTGGCGCCGGCTCCTCGGGATTCCTCGGTGCGCTGGTCCAGGGTGCTTTCGGCGACGAAGTCCTGGCGCTGCAGCTGGCTGGCGCGGGCCAGCTGGCGCTTGGTGTATTCCCGCGTGCCCATGGCCTGGTCCAGCTTGGCCCGGGCCGAGGCCAGGGCGATTTCGTAGGGGCGGGGATCGATGGTGAACAGCAGATCGCCCTTGTTGACCATCTGGCCGTCGGTGAAGTGAACCTCGGTCAGGTAGCCGCTGACCCGGGCACGGATCTCCACATAATCCACGGCGCTGAACTGGCCGGTGTATTCGGCCCAGTCGGTGACCTTGCGGACGACCGGCGCGGCCACCGTCACCGGCGGACCACCCGCCGCCGCCGGCGGCGGCGAATTGGAGGAAAACGAGGCGATGCCCGCCAGCACGCCCAGTGCCGCCAGACCGCCCAGCAACAGGATCGGCAGGGTGACCCTGAATCCGCGCGGTGTACTTTGCATTGTCCGGCCTCGAATGGGGAAGGTTGACTGAAAGATCGTATGGGCGGCCCCGGTGGACAATATGTCATCGGGACTAAACTGAACCGTTTGGTTCTAACGAAGCCGGGGGGCGGAGGTCAATGACGATGCACCAACTTTCGCCGCCCCGCCGGCTGGTTTGCCTGTCCACCAGTGTAGTGCAGTGGTTGTGGCAATCGACCAGAGGATGTATTATCCCGGCATGTTGCAATCAGCGCCCTCGTCCGACGCCGCGACGGCTGGAAAAACCGCCCCGGCGGCCGGTGCCGCGCGCCCGGCCCGCACCTGGCGGGCAAGGCTGCTGGCGGCCTTGGTGGCGCCTTGCCTGCTGGCATTGACGGCCTGGCAGGTCGAATCCGGCTATTACAAGCAGCTGGCCGATACGGACGTCCTGGTGACGGCCCTGGCCCGCATTGCTCAGGAGCATATTGCCGGAATCATGCGCAGTATCGATCAGGTGCTGATCGAGATCGAGGAATTGCGGTCGGCGGATGGAACGCCCGATCCGGGACTGTTCGCCGCCTTGATGACCAACCGTATGCGGAATATTCCTGAAATCCGTGCCGCCTTCGTCACCGATGCCAGGGGCGTCATGGTTGCGGGCACCCTGGATGTCATGATCGGCACCGATGTCCATGACCGGGAGTATTTCGCCTCCCTGGCCGCCGATCCCCGGCTGGATATGGCCATCAGCCCCCCATTGCAAAGCCGGATCCAGCCGGTGGTCTCCATCATCATCTCCCGCCCGCTGCATGGCGCCGACGGCCGGTTTGCCGGGATCGCTGCGGTGGCGGTCGATCCCTTGATCTTCGAGGGTGAATTGCGAACCGTGCGGCCCGGAACCGGTGGCCGGGCCAGTCTGATCCGCCGCGATGGGGTGATCCTGGCCCGCTTTCCCGATACCGAGCAGTGGCGCGGCAAGAGCGTCTCGGGCGGCGAGGTCATGGCCCATCTGGCCTCCGGCAATGCCGGCACGCTTCGAGGCACCTCCATCACCGATGGAGCCGAGCGCATCGTCGCCTATCGGGCTCTGGCCCGCCATCCGCTGGTGGTGGTGGTCGCCATGTCCAGCGCCGAGGCTCTGTCCAGCTGGCGCGGCGATGCCATGTTGCAGATCGGAGCGGCGCTGGCGCTGGTTCTGGTGATGTTCGGCATGGCGGTGGTCTCGGATCGGCGTCTGGCCGAGCGCCAGAAGATCCAGCAGGATCTGGCCGCCACCGATGCCCGCTATCGTCAGCTGACCGAGCATTCGCCGGTGGGCGTTTTTCAGAGCGACATGCGGGGGAATTCCCTTTACGTCAACGAGCGCTGGGCCGAACTGGCCGGGCGTGACCGCGCCGAGATGATCGGTAGCAAATGGTGCCGGGTGGTTCATCCCGACGACCGCGAGGCGGTGGGGCTGGCCTGGGAGCGCCATCTGAGCGGCGAGGGCGAGTTCCTGGCCGAGATGCGTCTGGTCCGCCCGGATGGGTCGGTCCGGTGGGTGCGGGGGCACGCCTCGGCGCTGTCGGAGGCGGACGGCCCGGCGGGCGGCATGGTCGGGACCATCGAGGACATTACCGCCGCTAAGGAGGCCGAACGCCGTCTGCGCCTGTCCGAGGCCAAATTCGCCAAGGCCTTCCTGGCCAGCCCCGACGCCATGGTCATCTCCAGGACCGCCGATGGCTGCTACATCGATCTGAACGACGCTTTTTCCGCCATGCTGGGCTATAGCCGCGACGAATTCCTGGGCCGGACCGCCCTGGATCTGGGAGTGTGGGCCGAGCCCGCCGACCGGGTCCGGCTGGTCCAGATGATCCGGCGCGACGGCCAGGCGTCCGATTTCGAGACCCGTCTGCGGCGCAAGGACGGGCGGGAGTTCGACGTACTGATCTCCGTTCAGGAAATCGTCCTCGAGGATTGCGACAGCCTGCTGTTCATCTGCCGCGATGTCAGCGCCGCCAAGGAAATGGAAGCACGGACCCGCGCCCTGGTGGCCAAGCTGGACGCCTCCAACCAGGAGCTCGAGCAATTCGCCTACGTCACCTCCCATGATCTGCAGGAGCCGTTGCGCATGATCGCCGGCTACGCCCAGCTCATCGACCGGCGCTATCGTGGCCGCCTGGATTCCGATGCCGACGAGTTCCTGTCCTTCCTGGTGGATGGCGCGCGGCGCATGCAGGCCATGATTCAGGATCTGCTCGAATATTCCAGGGTGGAGCGGCGCGGCGGCCAGTTCGCCACCTTCGAGGCGCGAACCGTCCTGGATAACGTCCTGCGCAATCTGGGCGCGGCGCTGGAGGAGGGGGGCGGCTCCGTCGAGCTGGGCGTGCTGCCCCGCGTCACCGCCGACCAGCAGCAATTCCTGCGGCTGTTCCAGAACCTGATCGGCAACGCCCTCAAATACCGTTCTCCCGATCGGCCGCCCCAGGTCAAGGTCTCCGCCGAGCGGGTCGGTTCCGAGTGGATGTTTTCGGTGGCCGATAACGGCATCGGCATCGAGGCCGAGTATTTCGACCGGATCTTCCAGGTCTTTCAGCGCCTGCACACCCGTGACAAATACGACGGCACCGGCATCGGCCTGGCCATCTGCAAGAAGATCGTCGAACGCCATGGCGGCAAGATTCGGGTGGAATCGGTGCCCGGCCAGGGATGCACGTTCCATTTCACCCTGCCGGATATCCCGGCCTGAAACTCCGACCGCCGATTCGAGCGAACGATGACGAAAGCTGACGGCTGCGCCATCGGACAAGCTTCGGCGTGGAGAAGGCTGTGAGCTATAATCCAAAGTATAAGCTTGTAAAACTTTCGTCATTAAGAAGAATGAGACGGATGACTATTCGTGCAAATGAGGGCTATTTTCTAAATTTTCGACTTGATATGTCAAGTTTTTGACTGCGATTACATCGCGCTATTAACTCCATCACCCTGATGAAAATTTCTGAGACTGGGTTTTTTGTTTTGTCGGGGTAATACTGTATATTGACCTTGTTCGAAAATTCATCGTATCATGCAGAGTGGTGCGGTATGGCTCTTGCGCGCCGTTGCTGGCGCGTGGGCAATTCATTTTTGACGGGCGAGGTTTGGCATGGCGCCAAGGGATGAGCGGCCTTCGGACGCGAAGGGTACTGAGCAGGGGATACCCGAGGGCGTGGCGACGGGGCATCCACCCCAGCCTCATGCCGGGCCTGCTGCCCAATCCGCTCCGGTTCATCCCGCCGTGGTCCTGGACTCGGCCGGTGCCGCCAAGATCCTGGTACCCGGCGGCGACTTCCTGCTGAATGCCGAATATATCCGCCAGGGCGGCAATCTGGTGCTGGTGGGCGCCGATGGCACCCGCGTGGTCATCCAGGATTACTTCGTCACCGAGGCCCCGCCGCCCCTGATCACCGAATCCGGCGCCACCATCGACGCCGCCCTGGCCGGCAAGCTGGCCGGGCCGCTGGCCCCCGGCCAGTACGCCCAGGCCGGCGGCGGCTCGGGTGCCACCGCCATCGGCAAGGTGGAGACTCTCAGCGGCACCGCCACCGCCAAGCGTGCCGACGGCACCGTAATCGACCTGCACAAGGGCGACAACGTCTTCGAGGGCGACGTGCTGCAGACCCCCCAGGGCGGGGCCGTGGCGATTGTTTTCGCCGACGGCACCACCATGTCCCTGGGCGAGAAGGGCCGTCTGGTCCTCGATCAGCTGACCTATGATCCCGGCGCCAAGACCGGCGAGGCGCATATGTCGCTGGTGACCGGCTCGTTCGCGCTGGTGTCGGGGCAGATTCCCAAGACCACGCCCGATGCGCTGTCCCTGAAGACTCCGACCATGACCGTGGGTATCCGCGGTACCGGTCTGGCCGGTAACGGCAATACCGTCGCCATGATGGCGGAAAAGGGCGGCGTCACCGGCGAGGTCAGCGTCACCTCGTCCAGCGGCCAGACCCTGACCCTGAACTCGGCCGGCGCGGCGGCGGTGATCAGCGCCACCGGTGCGCTTGCCGCCCAGACTCTGTCTCCGTTGCAGACCATGCAGCTGGCCGGCAATGCCGGCGCCGGCGTCAGCAATCTGCTCTCGGCCGCCTTCAGTCAGGCGGTGCAGGCGGTCCAGCAGCAGATCCAGCAGCAGCAACAGCAGCAGATCACCCCGCCGCCGCCGCCGCCCGCCGACCCGCAGGGCGCCAACCAGCAGCAAAGCGCCGCACAGCAGATCCAGGCCCTGCACGAGGCCCAGGTCCAGGCGGTCGGCAAGCAGATCGCCGCCACCAAGGAATTGGTGATCGGCTTGGCCAAGGATGCCCGCGATGTCGCGGTCAGGGCGGCCGAGGATGTGTTCCACCATCTCGTTGCCGATTCTCATGCCAACGATTCCGCGCTGCTGGCCCAGGCTCAACAGCTTCTGACCAGCGCCCAGGCGGCCCTGACCCCCGCCGATACCACCAAGACCATCGACGCCCTGGTGGCCAAGGTCACCAGTCTGCTGGCGGCGGGGAACACCTACGACGCCAATGTCGCCTTTACCGAGGCGCAGACCGCCCTGAGCACCGCCCTTGACCTGTACAATCAGGCCTTGCGGGTGGGCGGTTCGGTGGATGCCGTCAGGGCGGCGGCCCAGACCTTCTTCAACGATCATTATTCCCCGGCCTCGTCCGCGGTGTCCGGCGTGCAGGCCAGTGTCGACGCCGCGTCCACCAACGCGGCCGGGCAGTGGTCGGACAATACGGCCATCGATGCCTACGTCACCGCCCATGCGGCTCTGGGAACGACCCAGAGTGCCGCCGATACCGCCGCCTCCACGGCCAGTGCCGCCAAGGCCGCCGCCGATGCCAAATTGCTGGCCATCGAATCGCCTCTGGTCGCGGCTTCGGCCTCCCAGGCGGTGGAAGCGGTCTATACGGCGGCCCGTAACGATACCCTGACCAATTACCTGGCCGCCGCGTCCGATTACCTGACGCTTAAGAGTGTCGCCTTGCCCACCGGCTGGACCTCCGCCGACGCCGAAGCCGCCATTCAGGCCCTGGCCGGCGCTCCGGGACTGACCCCCGACACCACCACCATGGTGGGTAAGCTGGAAGCGGCCCTGCAGGTGGCCAACAGCTTCGCCCTGGGCACCGATCCGTCCCAGACCGCCAGCGGTGCCGATCCCCTGCTGGCGCTGTGGAAGGACACTCTGGCCTCGGCCGAGACCACCTACACCGATGCCCACACCGCCACGGTTAGCGCCCAGGCCGCCCTGCAAAGCGCCGAGGACGCCTATACCGCCGCGCTCAGCACCTCGGCCGCCGCCGCCGCCGCTTATGCCACAGCCCAGGGCGCGGTGGCCGCCGCCACCTATGCCGACGGCTATGCCACCGGCTACGAGCATGCCGCCGAGGCGTCGTGGCAATACCAGCTGGATTCCAAGCTGACCACCGATCAGACCACCGTCAAATCGGATCTGAATACCGTCAACGACGCCGTGGACGCCGCCAGGGCCGATGCCGAGGCCGCCAGGCTGGCCGCCCAGGGCACCAGCATCACCGACGCCACTGCCGCCGGTCATTCCTATGACAACGCCGTTGCCGCCAAGGCCCTGGCCGCCGCCCAGGTCACAGCGGCGCTGAATGCCCAATCTGCCGCCGCCAAGGCCCTGGCCGATGCCGCCTCGGCCCTCAATACCTATGGTCTCGATACCGCCGGCAACGCCATCGCCCATGTGGATGGCGGCGTGCCGACCCACCTCAATCAGGCCCTGTCCTCGGACCAAAGCGCGGTCACCTCCGGCCAGCAGGCCGCCCTGTCCAAGTACCAGAGCCTGGCCGCCATCAAGGCGCAGATCGACCAGCAGGTGGTCTTGGCCGAGCAATACGACGACGTTGCCGCCCAATGGGTGTTGAAGTCGCAATCGTTGAAGCTGCAGGCCGAACTGGTGAATGCCAGCGATCTGGCTGGCGCCGTGGCCAGTGCCACCAATTCCTACAGCAACGCGGTCAGCGCCGCCGATGCCGCCGCCACCGCTTCGGCCTCGGCCAGCCAGACCGCCGATGCCGTCGCCTCGGTCCTGGCCAGCATCAAGGCCTCGACCGCGCCCGGCACCGTCACCGGTGCCGATCTGGTCAGCTACAACGCCCAGATGGCCCTGGTCAGCCAATATGCCGACGCCGCCCTGGCCGATGCCGCCGCCGCCGCCCTGGATTCGACCACCGCCACCACGGACAAGGGCCAGGCTCTCAATTACAAGACCGATACGGTCAACGATGCGGTTCTGGCCGATGCCAAATCCCATGCCAATCTGGCCAACCAGCAGGCCCAGGATGCCGCCCTCAGGGCCAACGACGCCGCCGACAGGGCCGCCGACGCCGCCAAGCAGCTGGGTCTGGCCAAGCAGGCCCAGGCGATTATGGCCCAGATCGTCGCCGATGCCGCCGGCAGCAAGGCCCGCGCCGACGACGTCGCCGCCGCCCTGGTCGCTAAACAGGCGGTGGCCAGCGCCGCCGACACGGTCAGCAACAGCCTGAAGACCGCCGCCCAGGCCTACGATACCGCCGCCATCGCCAAGCTGGGCACCAGCACCGACGCCACCAGCGCCAATACCCTTTACGGGATGCTGAATGCCGCCCTGGCCGCCCGCGACAGCATTCTGACCGCCCAGGGCATCGACGCCGCCGCCTATCGCGCCGCTTTGGCCGCGGCGGGCAATACCGCCGCCATCAATGCCGCCAATGCCGCGGTGGCCAGCAAGCTTGTCGATCAGCAATCGTTCTATGCCGCCTACAACGCCTGGAAGTCCGTCGATACGGCGGTGAGCGAGGCCCTCAAGGCCAAGATCTCGCTGGATTCGGCCACCGCATCCATTGTTGCTCAGGTCAGTACGGTGACCTCGGCGGTGATTGCGGTGAATACCGCCTATAGCGACGCCGTGGCGGCGCAGACCGCCAAGACCTCCACCGCCAATGCCCTGGGCCAGGCGCTGCAGGCGCAGCAATCGGCGCAGCAGGCCTTGACCCAGGCCCAGGCCTACAAGACCACCGCCGACGCCGCGAACACCACCTTCACGGCCCAGAACGACATCGTCACCACTCAGAAGGCCGCCGCCGCCGCCGCCGCCGCCAAGGCGCTGGTTTCGGTCGACGCCCACACCGCCGCCGAGGCCGCCATCGCCGCCGCTCAGACGGCGCAGACCCAGGCGACGGCCGCCGCCACCGATGCCGCCGATACCAAGGCCGCGGCCATCGCCAGCAATTCATCCACCGCCGCCACGGAATTCAGCAATACCGGCACCGATGTCGGCAACGTCAAGATCGCCTTGGAGACCGCCATCACCAAGATGGGCGTCGCCCTGGCCGATGCCCAATCGGCCACGGTCGGTACGCCCAGCGCGGTGCTGACGGCGCTGGGCGCGGTCAAGCTGGCGCAGGCCGACTACAAGTCGGCGTTGGATCTCGTCAACACCAGCCAGCATGCCGGGGGCGGTACCTATACCACCAACCTTGCCGATGCCGCCGCCAAGCTGGCGATTCTCAACGACAAGATGGCTGCCGCCCAGACGGTGATGGCCAATGCCAGTTCGTCCTCCAGCGTCGCCGCCGGTACCGCCACCAGTGTCGCCGGCAGCGAGCTGTTCCGGGCCGAGCAGGCGGTCAACACCGCCTTGTCCGCTTACAATGCCGCCCTGCAGTCGCGGGGTGACGCCGACGCGGCCAATACCTTCGCCCAGAGTTCCGCCAATGCCGTGGCCTATTGGCAATCCATCTACGCGAACGCCATTGCCGCCGCCACCGGGTCGCTGAAGCAGGCCGCCGCCAGCGCCACCCAGGCCAGTGCCGCCGCCAACCGCGCCGATTCCAGCTATCAGGATCTGCTGAGTTTCGATTCCTCT
The DNA here is from genome assembly GCA_016195125.1 of Magnetospirillum sp. GTDB lineage: Bacteria > Pseudomonadota > Alphaproteobacteria > Rhodospirillales > Magnetospirillaceae > Phaeospirillum. The sequence continues at coordinate 2,148 of JACQAD010000225.1, read as the reverse complement.
CATAGCCTGAACGGGCACGTCCTCAACACGGTCGTCTATAACCAGACCCAGGAAGCCGCGGCGCTGACCGCCAAGGGCAACGCCGTGACCGCCGCCACGGCGGCCACCACCGCCCAGAATGCCGCCAGCGACGCCATCGCCGCCGTTGGCGGTTTCAGCAGCGCCAACGCCGCCGCCGCCCAGGCCGCCGCCGCGGCCGCCCAGGCCGCCGCCACCACCGCCGCCGCCCAGGCCAAGACCGCCTCGGTCCAGGCCACCCTGGCCGGGCAATACGCCAGTTCGGTGACGGGAATCGACAACACCGTCCAGACCGCCTATTCGCAATCGGTCCAGGCCACCGCCGCCGCCGACGCCATCACCACCGCCGCCGCCGTTCCCACGGCGAATGCCGATACCTATACGGTCAGCAATCCGGCCGGCGGCTCCGTCACCCTGGATGTGCGCAGCAACGACACCAACGCCGCCCATATCACCGCCGTCGGCGCCGCCTCCCACGGTACGGTCAAGATCGTCAACGACCAGCTGGTCTACACCCCGACCCAGGGTTACAGCGGCACCGACAGCTTCAGCTATACGGTGTCCAACACCGCGACCCTGTCCGATAACAGCACCGTTACCGTCTACGGCAGCGCCAAGGTGACCCTGACCATTACCGCGCCGGCGCCGCCCATCGCCAATGCCTTCACCATTTCCACCGCCGCCACCGACGCGACCCACCTCAATCTGAACGTGGGCGATCAGGCGCCGGTCAATATCGCCATTTCCGACATCATCAACAATTTCACCGCTCACGGCGCCAATCTCAGCTACACGCCGACCCTGCAATCGGTGTCATCCAGCAAGGCCGTGATCAGCGGCGCCAACGTGGTCTATACGCCCGGTGCCAACTTCAAATCCCTGGCCCTGGGCGAAACCGCCAACGATTCCTTCACCTACGTCATCGCCGATCCTTACGGCAATCTGGCCAGCAACATCATCACCGTCGTCCTGCATGGCACCAATGACGCGCCGGTGCTGACCAGCTCGGTCAGCTATTCGGGCATCGCCGGCAAGGGCCTGACCTTCGGCGCCAGCGACTTCACCAATTTCTTCAGCGACGTCGATCACGGCGACGTCATGGCGTCCATCCAGATCACCACCCTGCCCACCGGCGTTGACAATCACGGCCAGGTCAGCACCACGACCTCGACCGCCACCATCAATCTGGCGGTGCAGAAGCTGTATCTGACGGGAACCTCCGGCCCCGACACCCTGGTGGGCGGCTCGGCGGCCGACACCCTGGTGGGCGGCGGCGGCGGCGATACCCTGACCGGCGGCACCGGGGCCGATGTCTTCGTCTATCAGAGCAAGACCGATTCCACCGTGCTGGCGCCCGATGTCATCACCGATTGGGGCACCGGCGGCACCGCCGACAGCCTGTCCTTCTCGGGCATGGCGGGGATGAAGTATCTGGCCGTGCCGGGGACGTTCGTCACCAGCGCGGCGGCGACCGCGGCGGCTATCAAGACCGGCGCGCCGGCCAATTCCGTGGTATTCTTCACCGACACCACCGACGGCTACATCTATGTCAACGGGGCCGGGACCGGCACCAGCTTCGACGGCACCCTGATCAAGCTGAGCGGCATCACCGTCATTCCGGCGCCGTCCACCCTGGGCAATCTGGGACTGGTTCTCGATACGGCTGGCGGCGTCACCCTGACCGGCAGCTGGCTCAGCGCCACCAACCACGCCGCCCTGACTCTGGTGGGCAGCGGCACCTTGTCGGGCACGCCCGCGCAGTTGAAATACGCCACCTCCATCAACGGCAGCGGCACCGCCAAGGTGGCGGTAACGGGCGTGGTGGCCAATGACGACCTGTCCACCATCTCCGTCTCCAATCTGGCTGCCAATGGCTTCAGCGCCGGCCTGGACACCACCGGCGGCGTCACTTTCACCGGCAATTTCGGCGGCGCCATCGTCTCACTGAGCGGCAGCGGCGCCTTTGGCGGAACCTATGCCGCGCTGAAGACCGCCGCGGCCATCGCCGCCGCCGGCAATGCCGTCACCATCAGCGGGCTGACCGCCGCCGGCGATCTGTCCTTCCTGAGCGGGGCGGGGCTGGTCTCGGCAACCTTGCCTCTGACCGCCAACCAGACCTTCACCGGCAAT
>JACQAD010000224.1 GCA_016195125.1 Magnetospirillum sp. | reverse complement strand
TAAGGATCAGGTCGGCAAGGCCCAATCCCCTCATGCGTTCGCCTCCATCGGCCATGAGATGAGTCGCTCGGCCAGGGTTATCAACGCCTCGTTCCTGGCGTTCATCCTGGGCATTTCCGTCCTGTTCCTGGTGATCATGAGTTCGCTGCCCCGCATCGACGGGCACCACCCCATTGCCGGCATTCAGCTCAAGACCACCATCACCCGCAACGATCTCGGCATCCCCAGGATCGCCGCCCAGACCGCCCATGATTCCTATTTCGCCCTGGGCTGGGTCCACGCCCAGGACCGCATGTGGCAAATGGAGATTCAGCGACGCCTGGGGGCCGGAAGGCTGGCCGAACTGGTGGGCGAGCCTGCCCTGGCCAGCGACCGTTATATGCGTACCCTGGGCCTTTACCGCGCCGCCGAGACTTCACTGGCCGCCCTGTCGGAGCCGACCCGCGCGGCGCTGCAATCCTATGCCGATGGCGTCAACGCCTGGATCATGACCAACTCCCATCGCCTGCCGCCGGAATTCACCATTCTCGGCACGCGACCGGAACCCTGGGTGCCGGCGGATTCCATGGTTTGGCAAAAGACCATGGCGCTGACCCTGACCAACAATTGGCAAGACGATATCCTGCGCGCCCAATTGGCCAAGACCCTTGATCCCCGCAGGTTGCAGGAATTATTCCCCTCCTACCCCGCCGACGCCCCGACCACTCTCTCGACCGAGGGCGGCCGCGCCCTGCTTGACGCCATCCCCGAGGCGGGTCGACCCAGGCAGGCCTCCAATATCTGGGTCGTCGCGGGCAGCCGCACCCAGTCGGGCAAGCCGCTTTTGGCCAATGACCCGCATTTGAGCTTCCGTGCGCCAGTCCTGTGGTATCTGGCCGAGTTGAAAGGCCCGAACATCGAGCTTTCCGGCGCCACCGTCCCGGGCATCCCCTTCCATCTGATCGGACATAACAGCCGTATCGCCTGGGGCTTCACCGCCACCCAGGCCGATACCGTCGACCTGTTCGTGGAGAAAACGGTTGGAGACAAGGCCTACCGCACCCCTGACGGAACCAAGCCCTTCGTGACCAGGACCGAGATCATCCGCGTCAAGGGCGCCGCCGACGTGACCTTGACCCTGCGCGAGACCCGGCACGGCCCGGTGATTTCCGATCTGATCGGCAAGGATGTCGCGGGTGACGGAGAAGTGGTGGCGCTGTCGGCCACCGCCTTATCGACCTCCGACACCAGCCTCCAGGCCCTGCACCGCCTCAACCAGGCCGGAGACTGGCAAAGCTTCCAGGCCGCGACCAAGGACGTCCAGGCGCCGACGCTCAATATCGGCTACGGCGATACCGCCGGGAATATCGGCTTCGTCACCGTCGGGCGCATTCCCATTCGTAAATCGGGCAACGGCACCCTGCCCCAGCGCGGCTGGACCGGCGAGGGTGACTGGACCGGCTGGATTCCCTTCGCCAAGCTGCCGCAAAGCCTCAACCCCAAATCCGGCATCCTGGTCAATGCCAACAACAAGGTGGTTGGCGACAAATACCCCTACCTGATCAGCGCAAACTGGCCCGAGGGATATCGCGCCGCCCGCATCCGCGACCTGCTGGGCGACCGCCGCGGCCTCGGTGTGGACGACATGGTGTCCATCCAGGGAGATGCCGTGTCGCTACAGGCCATCGAGCTCAAGGACTTGCTGGTCGGCATGGAGTACAAGGCCCCGAAAGCGCGCGAGGCCGCCCATCTCATCGCCGAGTGGGACGGCAAGGCCGACCGCAACCGGGCCGAGCCGCTGATCTTCGCCGCCTGGATCAATCGCCTCAACCGCGCCATCCTGGCCGACGAACTGAAGGATAGGTTCGTCGCCTTCGAACAGATCCGCCCGCAGATTCTGGTCGATGTCCTGACCCGCCGCCGCCACTGGTGCGACGATGTGGCCACTCCCGAAGCGGAAAGCTGCGAAGACCTCATCGAGCGTAGCCTGGATCAGGCCCTGAGCGACCTCGAATCCAAATGGGGCAAGGATATGGGCAAATGGCGCTGGGGCACGGCCCACCCAGCCCGTTTCGAGCACCCCATCCTCTCGAAGGTGCCAGTGCTCGGCCGCATGGCCAATCTGGAAGTGCCCATGGACGGCGACGACTTCACCATCTCGCGGGCCAGCTATCGCACCGATCAGACCGGCGCCAACTTCCCGCAGGTTCACGGCGCCGGATTGCGGGCGGTGTTCGATCTGGCCGATCTGTCCAAAAGCCGCTTCGTCATCGCGACCGGTCAGTCAGGCAATCCGCTGTCGCGCCATTATGACGACATGCTGAGCAACTGGGCCGCCAACCGCCCCATGACCCTGGAGCGGAAGCAGCGCCAATCCGTGCTGGTTCTCGACAGAAGCCGCTAGACCACGTCGGTCAGGGCACCCGAATTCCCCAATTCCATATAGGAACCGCGGAAATAGATCAGGGGGCTGCCGCCCTCCTGATGCTTCATATGCTCGACCTTGCCGATGAAGATCTGGTGGTCGCCGCCATCGACGATGTTAACCAGCGAGCATTCCAGGCTGGCCAAAGCGCCGGAGAGAACCGGCACGCCGCTATTGCCGGCGCTCCAGGCCACTCCCTGCCACTTGTCCTCGGACCGGCTGGCGAAGCGGATGGAAAGGTCACGCTGCGTCTCGGACAGGATGTTGATGGCAAAGTGGCCGAATTCCTTGAACGCATCCATGCTCGAGGTGGCATTCCCCAGACAGAAAAGAACCAGCGGAGGTTCCAGCGACAGCGATGAAAACGCGCTCACGGTCACTCCCACCGGGGCGCGCCCGGACGGAGTAAGAGTGGTCACCACGGTGACTCCAGAGGCGAAGCAGCCCAAAGTCTTACGAAAGGATCGGGGGTCTAAGGACATGAATGGCTCGGCAAATAGGGAGGCGGGGGTCAAGATTAATGGCGACACACCGTCGAGGTCAAATCCCGCCTTCCCCTTCTCCTGGAAAAAGCGACACTTTTCATCACCACATCGCAGTTGACTCAAGACATGGAGCAGGAATTATAGCATCCTCCGTGCTAAGGAGATGATCTGACCGTCCCCGGTGGGATGGCGTCCAGGGGAAGTGAATGTTCGCAATCATCGGCATCGTCGTGACAATTGTCAGCGTCATCGGCGGTTATGCTGCGCCCGGCGGCCATCTGGGGGTTCTGTTCCAACCGTTCGAGTGGCTGATCATCATCGGCGCCGCTATTGGATCGGTGCTGCTGGGCAACCCCAAGACCATCATCGCCGGCATTGGCGCCAATATCGCCCTCACCTTCAAGGGCCCCCATCACGGCAAGGACGATTATATCGAGCTGCTGTCCATGCTGTACGCGGTGTTCAAACTGGCGAAGACCAAGGGCGACCTCGCCCTGGAAAGCCATGTTGAAAAGCCCGATGAAAGCCCCTTGTTCAGCAAGTTCCCCAAATTCAGCGGTGACCACCACTCGCGCACCTTCCTGTGCGACTATCTGCGCCTGCTGACCCTGGGCACCAGCAACGCCCACGAGCTTGAATCCATCATCGACGGCGAGCTGGAAGCCCACCACAAGCATTATCACGAGATCGCCCACGCGGTGAATCTGGCCGGCGACGCCATGCCGGCCCTGGGTATCGTCGCCGCGGTGCTGGGTGTCATTCACACCATGGGCTCCATTACCGAGCCGCCCGAGGTGCTGGGTCACCTGATCGGCGCGGCGCTGGTGGGCACCTTCTCGGGCGTGCTGATTTCCTATGCCTTCATCGCCCCCATCGCCCGCAACATGCAACTGTGCTTCGATTCCGACCATTACTACTTCATGGCCATGAAGGCCGGGCTGCTGGGCCACATGCAGGGCTATGCCCCGCAGGTTTCCATCGAATTCGCCCGCAAGATCCTGCCCGACGAGTTGCGGCCGAGCTTCCAGGAACTGGAAGAGACCGTCACCAACCTGCCTCCCGACTGATCGCCGGAGCTAGCAAGACATGGCGGAAGGCGGCGGTCAGCAGATCATCATCAAGCGGGTCAAGAAGGTTGCCGGCGGCGCCCATGGCGGCGCCTGGAAGGTGGCCTATGCCGACTTCGTGACCGCCATGATGGCGTTTTTCCTGCTGTTGTGGCTGTTGAACGCCGTCACCGAGGAACAGTTGACCGGCGTTTCCAACTATTTCGCCCCGACCATGGCCTCCAAGAGTTCGTCGGGCGCCGGCGGCATGTTGGGCGGCAAGGTCATCGGCGAAGGCGCCCAGACTTCCAACACTTCGTCGCCCAGCCTGGTCCAGCACCTGCCTCCCTCCTCCATCGGCCCCGGTGGCGAGGATCTGACCGGGTCCAAGGAATTCGCGCCCGAACAGGAATCCGAATCGGGCCAAAGCCCGGGTCAGGGCCCCGGCCAGGGCGGCAAGGACAAGGCGGGCATGTCCGAGCAGGAATTCAAGGAGGCCATGGCCCAACGCGAGCAGCAGAAGTTCGATAAGGCCAAGGAAATCCTCGAAGGCGCCGTCAAGGGCATCCCCGAGCTCAAGCAGTTCCAGGGCTCCATGCTGGTGGACAACACTCCCGAGGGCCTGCGCATCCAGATCACCGATCAGGAAGGCCTGGCCATGTTCCCGTCGGGCTCCAGCGCGCCGTACGGCCATACCCGCGCCATGCTCGATCTTGTCGCCCGCGTGGTGCGTCAGCTGCCCGACAACCGTATCGCCATCTCCGGGCATACCGATGCCATTCCGTTCAAGGATCCGTCGGGCTACACCAATTGGGAATTGTCCGCCGACCGCGCCCTGGCCAGCCGCCGCGCCCTGATCGCCTCGGGCATTCCCGAAAGCCGCATCGACCGTATCGTCGGCCGTGCCGATCAGGAGCCTCTGGACAAGAACGACCCCAAGGGCCTGCGCAATCGCCGCATCAGCATCATCTTGCTGCGCGAGAACGATCTGGGCCCGACGGATTCCCAGACCCTGTCCGTGCCCATGAAAAGCAATAGCCCCGCCCCGGCCAAGAAATAGACGGGTGCCGTCATGCAGACGCCCTCGCCCTTTGCCCGCATCATCGAACACCGGCCGGAATGGGATGATCCTTGGGGCCAGCCGCGCTACTACATGGGCATCACAATCCGGCGCATCTACGCCTATTTGCTGGACATGGTCATCGTCGGCCTGCTGATCGGCATGGTCTACGTGGCCGCCATCATCATCGGCGCCCTGAGCCTGGGGCTGCTGTGGCCGGCCATGATGCTGCTGATCCTGGCCACCCCCATCCTTTATCACACCCTCACCATCTCGGGACCGCGCTCGGCCACCCTCGGCATGCGTATCGCCGGCATCAGGGTGATGAGCGTCGCCGCCAACGCCTTCGACGATAACGGTAGGCCCAGCCTTTTACAGGCGGCGATTCAAACCGTCATTTTCTATGCCACGGTGCCGCCGACCTTCTCGCTGATTCTGCTGGTGGCTCTTTTCAACCCCAAGCGCCGGACCATCCACGACATGATCGCCGGTACGGTGGTGGTCAATGACCCGGCCCAATGGGGCGGGCCGGGCAGCGGCTGAAATTCCGCCGGCGGACCATGTCTATCGTGTTGAAACCGAGGAGAATATCCGGCCTCATATGGGAAGGGCTCCGTCGCATCGCAAGTCTGGCGCCCCGAGCCTCCCGCTCCCATATATGAAAAACCCCGGAATCAGGGGAACGGCAGTTCAGTCAGGATCGCGAATACAGGCAGATGGATCACTTTCCGCTAAAACGGCCGCACTTCTTTTTTACAACGGCGCCTCTGCCCTGCCCGTACGTGTCCGGCCGCCTCGAACGCAAGATCGTCACCGAACTGAACGGCACCGATGCCGACAGCCTGCACGAAGCCTTGTCGCGAGCCGGTTTCCGCCGCAGCCATTCCATCGCCTACACACCGGCCTGTCCCGGTTGCAGCGCCTGCATCCCGGTTCGCATCGTCGTCGATGCGTTCAGCCCCGACCGCACCATGCGACGGGTCAGCCGTGACAATGGCGGCCTGATCGCCCGCAAGGTTCCGGCGCGGGCCACCGCCGACCAGTTCCGGCTGTTCGCCCGCTATCAGGAATCGCGACATTCCGGCGGCGACATGGCCCTGATGGGCTTTTACGATTACCGCTCCATGGTCGAGGATAGCCCCATCGACACTTTCATCGTCGAATACCGCGATGGCGACGGCAATCTGGTGGCGGCTTGCCTGGCGGATCGCATGGGCGACGGGTTGTCGGCGGTCTATTCCTTCTTCGACCCCGATCTGAGCGCTCGCAGCCTGGGCACGTTCATGGTGCTGTGGCTGGTGGACGAGGCGCGGCGCCTGGAACTGCCCTTCGTCTATCTCGGCTATTGGATTTCCGAAAGCCGCAAGATGTCCTACAAGACCCGGTTCCAGCCCCTGGAAGCCTTTGGCCCGGAGGGCTGGCGGCATTTCGGAGGCGAAAGCGGCAACTGACCTGCGGGTGTCCACAATTGGCCGCCCCATCGCCTGTATGGCATGGTGACGGGAAAAGAAGTGTACCGGCGAAGATCCGGGCACGAGGGGAACGGGAGGAAGCGCGTTGAAACCGCTATTGTCACTCAGTTCGCTCATTGATCGCCTCAATGAGCGGGTGGGCCAGACCGTGGTCTGGCTTATCCTGGTCATGGTCATTGTCAGTTCCGGCAATGCGGTGATCCGCTACATCTTCTCCAACTCATCCAATGCCTGGCTGGAAGTGCAGTGGTATCTGTTCTCCACGGTATTCCTGCTGTGCGCCGGCTATACGCTGCTGCGTAACGAGCATATCCGCATCGACGTGGTCGCCGGGCGGATGTCGCGCCGCACTCAGTTGTGGATCGACATTCTGGGAACCATCGTCTTCCTGTTCCCCATGGCCATGCTGATCCTGACCCTGTCCTGGCCCATGTTCATGAAGTCCATCACCATGAACGAGATGTCCAGCGACGCCGGTGGATTGATCCGCTGGCCGGTCAAGCTGATGATCCCGGTGGGCTTTACCCTGCTGATGCTCCAGGGACTATCCGAATTGATCAAGAAAGTCGCCATCTTGCGCGGCTTGCTGCCCGATCCCGGCGACCAGGGTCACCATCACCACACCTCGGCGGACGGAGAAGCGGTATGAGCGCCTTTCTGATCGCCAACATGGCGCCCCTGATGTTCGCGGCGCTGGTGTTCTTCCTGCTGTTCGGCTACCCGGTGGCCTTTGCCCTGGCCGCCAACGGCATCGTCTTCGGCCTGATCGGCGTCGAGTTGGGCCTGCTGCATGTCAGCCTGTTCCAGGCCCTGCCCGAGCGCGTGTTCGGCATCATGCGCAACGACACCCTGCTGGCCATTCCGTTCTTCACCTTCATGGGGTTGATCCTGGAACGAAGCGGCATGGCCGAGGATCTGCTCGACACGATCGGCCAGTTGTTCGGACCGGTCCGCGGCGGCCTGGCCTACGCGGTGATCTTCGTCGGCGCCCTGCTGGCGGCCACCACCGGCGTGGTCGCCGCCTCGGTGATCTCCATGGGCCTGATCTCCCTGCCCATCATGCTGCGCTACGGCTATGACCGCCGGGTCGCCGCCGGCGTTATCGCCGCTTCGGGCACCCTGGCGCAGATCATCCCGCCCTCCCTGGTGCTGATCATCATGGCCGACCAGCTGGGGAAGTCGGTGGGCGACATGTATCAGGGCGCCTTCATCCCCGGCCTCGTGCTGACCGGCCTTTATGCCGGCTTCATCTTCCTGGTCACCATCGTCAAGCCTGACTTCGCCCCCGCCCTGCCCCTGGAGGCGCGATCCATTCGCGGGCTCAAGCTGCTGATGCGGGTGATCACCACATTGATGCCGCCGCTGGTGCTGATCTTCCTGGTGCTGGGCACCATCTTCTTGGGCATAGCCACTCCCACCGAGGGCGGAGCCATGGGCGCCGCCGGCGCCCTGATCCTGGCCCTGGCCCGGCGCAAGCTGGATTTCAGCCTGCTCAAGCAGGCCATGGACACCACCGCCAAGCTGTCATCCTTCGTGGTGTTCATCCTGGTGGGCTCGACGGTGTTCGGTCTGGTGTTTCGAGGCGTCAATGGCGATCTTTGGGTGGAACACCTGCTGACCGGCCTTCCCGGCGGCAAGCTGGGCTTCCTGATCTTCGTCAACATCTTGATGTTCGTGCTGGCCTTCTTCCTGGATTTCTTCGAACTGGCCTTCATCCTGGTTCCCCTGGTGGGGCCGGTGGCGGAGAAACTGGGCATCGACCTGATCTGGTTCGGCGTCCTGCTGGGCGTCAACATGCAGACGTCGTTCATGCATCCGCCCTTCGGCTTCGCCCTGTTCTATCTGCGCAGCGTGGCCCCCAAGAGCGATTACATCGACAAGGTGACGCAAAAGCTGACGCCCAAGATCACCACCGGCCAGATCTATTGGGGTGCCGTCCCCTTCGTCATCATCCAGATGATCATGGTCGGGCTGGTCATCGCCTTCCCCGATCTGGTCCTGGGCGGATTGGACAAGGCCAAGGTTATCGATACCTCGAAAATCCAGATCGAGGTGCCCCAGGGCGATTACGGCGGTGGCGGCATGTATGGAACGCCAGAATCCGAGGCCAAATAAAAAAGCCCCGGAACCGCAAGGTTCCGGGGCTAATTCTTTACGGCGCCCTACTTCTTGGGAATGCCGTAGAGCATGAAGTTGTCGAAGTTGGTCTCGGCCACTCGGAACCACGAATGCTGCTCGGCCTGATAGGCGCTCCAGTGTTCGAACACCTTCTTGAAGGCCGGATTGACCGCCGATTCCTCGGCATAGGTTTCCTGCGCCGCCTTGTAGCAGGCCAGCATGACGTCCTTGGGGAACGGCCGCAATTGAGTGCCTGCGGCCAGAAGGCGCTTCAGGGCAGGCGGATTGACGACGTCGTACTTGGCGGTCATGTCCATGTTGGCCTCGGCCGCCGCCGCCTCGAAGATGGCTTTGTAATGCTTGGGGAGCTTTTCCCATTCAGCCTTGTTGACCAGGGCCGAGACGCAGGGACCACCCTCCCACCAGCCGGGGAAGTAGTAGTACGGCGCCACCTTGTTGAAGCCCAGCTTCTCGTCGTCATAGGGACCGACCCACTCGGCGGCGTCGATGGTGCCCTTTTCCAGAGCCGGATAGAGGTCGCCACCGGCGATTTGCTGCGGCACCACGCCCAGCTTGGTCAGCACCTTGCCGGCATAGCCGCCGATGCGGAACTTGAGACCCTTGAGATCCTCGACGGTCTTGATCTCCTTGCGGAACCAGCCGCCCATCTGGGTGCCGGTATTGCCGCAGGGAAAGTTCAGCATGTTGTACTTGGCGAAGAACTCGCGCATCAGCTCGAGACCGCCGCCGTGATACAGCCAGGAATTCTGCTGGCGGGTATTGAGGCCGAAGGGCATGGAGGCATCGAAGCCGAAGGTCGCGTCCTTGCCCACATAGTAATAACTGACCGTGTGGCCGCATTCGACGGTGCCGTTCTGGACGGCGTCCAGAACCTGCAGACCGGGAACGATCTCACCACCGGCGAAGACGCGGATCTGGAATTTGCCGTCGGTCGCCTCGGCGACTCGCTTGGCCAGGACTTCACCGGCGCCATAGATGGTGTCCAGGCTCTTGGGGAAGCTGGACGCCAGGCGCCACTTGATCTCGGGCATGCTCTGCGCGATGGCCGGAGCCGCGATGGTGGTCGAGGCGGCGGCGGCGCCCACGGCCGCTCCCGTCAGAAACTTACGTCGCTGCATAAAAGTCTCCTCCCAAATTATTGCCGGCCGGATTCTTGCCGTTTCATCCGGTTCAGGTGGAAATTATCCTACTCCAATGCAAGAGGCGCGCAACCAGACGTCCCTATCGGAAAACCGTCATCAGGCGAAGCGATTGCTCCGCGGGAAGCCGGTGGGCGGCAGGCGGCCGACCGAGGCGCGCTTGCCCAGCCAGGGGGTAAGATCGCTTTCGGTGCGTACCCGGTCGCCCAGATTCCACGACAATCCGCCGGCCAGGGTAAAGACCTTGATATCGGCAATGCCGCCGTCTCGGTACTTCTGCAAGATGACGCCCCTGCCCCGGGTCATCACCGGGATTTCCTCGGCCATGAACACCAGCAACTTTCGGTTGTCGCCGATCACGGCGACGGCGTCGCCCTCGAAGGGAAGGCAGAACTTGGCCTTCTCGCCGGGACCGCAGTTGAGG
>JACQAD010000223.1 GCA_016195125.1 Magnetospirillum sp. | reverse complement strand
GCTGACCGCCAACGGCGAAGTCTTCGACCAGAACGCCGTCAGCGCCGCCCACAAGACCTTGCAGATGCCGTCCATTGCCCGGGTAACCAATCTGGAAAATGGTCGATCCATCATCGTTCGGATCAATGATCGCGGCCCCTTTGTCAACGGCCGGATTCTCGATCTGTCGCGCCGCTCCGCCCAATTGCTGGGTATGGAGGGCAAGGGCACCGCTCGCGTTCGGGTCCAGGTTCTGGGTGATGAAAGCCGGGCCCTGGCCGGCAAGCTCAAGCCCGATACCAGCGGCAGCGAGCCCAAGGTGGCCCAGGCGGCTCCTCGCGGCTCCGTCGCCGCGGAATCCTTGCCGCCGCCTCCCGGCGCCAAGAGCCAGGGTGGGGACAATGTGAGCATCGCCTCATCGGCGGCTCCGACTCAGCGCGGCATGACGGTCGAGGCGGTCGAGCGCGAGATCGCCGCCCAGGAAGTGAAGTCAGTGCCGGTGCACGCCACCTCCCTGTACGTCCAGGCCGGGTCGTTCTCGCGCCATGACTATGCCAACCGCATGGCGGCCAAGCTGTCGCCGGTGGGCAAGGCCCAGGTGCAGCAGGTCACCATTCAGGGCAAGCCCCTGTTCCGCGTCCGCCTTGGACCGCTGGCCAGTGTCGAGGATGCCGATCGCCTTCTCGACCGGGTGGTGGCCAGCGGAGCCGGAGACGCCCGCGTCGTCGTCGATTGATAGCAAGAATCTCAACAGATAGGCCGATGTGATGTATTTCTCGTTCCGCCAGTCGCTGATCGCGGCCCTGATCCTCTCCATGGGCGTCTCGGTTACCCCGGCTTTGTCCCAGACCATCGAAACCGCGGCCAAGCAGGCGATCATTCTCGATTTTGCCAGCGGTGCGGTCCTGATGGAAAAGAACGCCGACGAGCTGATGGTGCCATCGTCCATGAGCAAGCTGATGACCGTCTATATGGTCTTCGACAAGCTCAAGAGTGGCGCCTGGAAGCCCAGTGATCGTCTGCCGGTGACGGAAACCGCCTGGAAGAAGCATTACAAGTCGGAAGGCTCGTTGATGTTCCTGCCGGTGAATTCGACCGCCACCGTGGACGAATTGCTCAAGGGCGTGGTCATCCAGTCGGGCAATGACGCCTGCTCCGTCCTGGCCGAGGCCTATTCGGGTTCGGAAGAGGCCTTTGCCGAAGAAGAAACCCGCAAGTCCCGCCAGATCGGCCTGACCCGGAGCACCTTTCGCAATGCCAGCGGCTGGCCCGAGCCCGGCCACATGATGACGGCGCGTGACCTGTCGGTCCTGGCCCGTCACCTGATCGGTGATTTCCCGGAATACTATCCGCTTTTCAGCCAGATGGAGTTCACCTTCAACGGCATCAAGCAGGGCAACCGCAACCCGCTGCTCTACAACACGCCCGGCGCCGATGGCCTCAAGACCGGCCATACCGAGGCCGCCGGCTATGGCCTGACCGCCTCCATCAAGCGCGGCAACCGCCGCATCATCATCGTCCTGAACGGCATGAGCTCCATGAAGGAGCGGGCCGAGGAATCCCAGCGTCTGGCCGAATGGGCCTTCCGCGAGTGGGAGACCTATTCCCTGTTCAAGGCGGGGGACGTGGTCATTCCCGATGCCGAGGTCTGGCTGGGTCAGGAAGAGACCGTCCCCCTGGCCGCCAAGGGCAATCTGGAGGTCACCATGCAGCGGCGCAACCGTCTGGATATGAAGGTGACCACCTCTTATTCCGGCCCCATCGCCGCGCCGGTCAAGGCCGGCACCGAAGTCGGCAAGATCGTGGTCACCGCCCCCGGCATGGCTCCGGTGGAAATGGCCATGGTCGCCACCGCCGACGTGCCCAAGCTGGGCTTTGGCGGCCGCATGTCCACCGCCATCAAGCGCGTCCTGTGGGGCAAGAAGGGTTAAGGAGATGACCGAAAGCGCACCCTCCCGGGGACGCTTCATCACTTTCGAGGGTGGAGAGGGGGCCGGAAAGTCCACCCAGGTTCGCCTGCTGGCCGATTCGCTGCGCGACGAGGGCCTGCTGGTGGTGACCACCCGCGAGCCCGGCGGTTCGAGTGGGGCCGAGGCGATCCGCGCCCTGCTGGTGGAAGGTGACACCGCCCGCTGGGACGGCGTGACCGAGGCTCTGCTGCACTTCGCCGCAAGACGCGATCATCTGGTCAAGACCGTGTGGCCGGCCCTGGATCGCGGCGCCTGGGTGATCTCTGATCGTTTCGCCGACTCGACCCTGGCCTATCAAGGCTTCGGCCATGGCCTCGACCCGGAAATCATCGCCAGTCTGTACCGGGTCGCGGTGGGGCATTTCGCCCCGGATCTGACCCTGGTTCTCGATCTGCCGGTAGAGAAGGGATTGGAGCGGGCAGGGATTCGCGGCGGAACGGAAGACCGCTACGAGCGGATGGGATTGGGCTTTCACCAGCGCCTACGCCAGGGTTTCCTCGGCATCGCCGCCTCGAACCCCATTCGCTGTGCCGTCGTTGACGCGACGCGAACCCCTGATCAGGTCCATGGCGATATCATGGAGACGGTGCGGGCACGGTTGCCCCTGCCATGAGCGAGAGTCCGCATCCGCGCGAAACCTCCGGGCTGCTTGGTCATCCGCTTGCCGAACGGGCCTTGCTCGACGCCTGGAATTCCGGCCGTCTTGCCCATGCCTGGCTATTATGCGGACCCAAAGGGATCGGCAAGGCGAGCTTGGCCTATCGCTTTGCCCGCTTCGTGCTGTCGGGCGGCGGCGAGGGCGGCGGGCTGTTCGGCGGCGCCCCGGAAAGCCTGGACATCCGGCCCGATCATCCCATTTTCCGCCGGATCTCGGCCCAGGGCCATGCCGATCTGGAGACCGTGGAGCGGGGCTGGTCCGACGACAAGAAGACCAAGCTCAAGACCGAGATCGTCGTCGAGGATGTACGCGGCATCGGCCAGTTCATGTCGCTGACCCCGGCCGAGGGCGGCTGGCGGGTGGTGATCATCGATTCCGCAGACGAAATGAACCGCAATGCCGCCAATGCCGTGCTCAAGGTGCTGGAGGAACCGCCGCGTAACGCCCTGATGTTACTGGTTTCCCATTCGCCCGGCCGCCTCTTGCCGACCATCCGCTCGCGCTGCCGACGGCTGGTCATGCAGCCCCTGGCCGAGGAGGTGGTCGCCGATCTGCTTGCCCGCCAGCGGCCGGAACTGCCCTCGGCGGAAGTGGAATCCCTGGCCAGGTTGGCCGAAGGCAGCATTGGCAAGGCGCTGGCCCTGGCGGATGAAGGGGGCCTGGACCTTTACCGGGAATTGCTCGGGCTGTTGCAGGGGCTGCCCAAACTGGACATCCCGGCGCTGCATGCCTTCGGTGACAAGGTGGCGCGTCCCGAAAATGAGGGCTCGTTCCGCACCGTTACCGAATTGCTTGGCTGGTGGCTGGCGCGCCTGATCAGAGCCGGTGGCCGCCAGGGCCGGGGGATGGCTGAAGTCATGGCGGGCGAAGGTGCTCTCATGAGCCGCCTGCTGGCGGCGGCCAGCCTTGAACATTGGCTGGAGGTGTGGGAAAAGATCAACACCCTGTTCGCCCGCACCGAAGCGGTCCACCTTGATCGCAAGCAGGCCGTGCTCGGCGCGTTCCTGGCGGTGGAACGCCTGGCTCGTTCAGGCAGGTGATTTTATAATACATAAGCCGAAGCTGGAGCCAAGCCGATGACCGGGGCCGGGACATTCTACATCACCACGCCGATCTATTACGTCAACGACAAGCCCCATATCGGCCATGCCTACACCACTTTGGCCTGCGACGTGTTGGCGCGGTTCAAGCGGCTGGACGGTTTTGACGTCAAATTCCTGACCGGCACCGACGAGCACGGTCAGAAAGTGGAGAAATCGGCCGAGACCGCCGGTATGCCGCCGCTGGCCCTGGCTGACCAGAATTCGGCTAATTTCCGTGAATTGGCCCGCATTCTCGGCTGCTCCAACGACGATTTCATCCGCACCACCGAGGAACGCCATCGCATCGCCTGTCAGGCCCTGTGGAACAAGCTGGTGGCCAAGGGCGATATCTATCTCGGCGCCTATGAGGGCTGGTACTCGGTTCGTGACGAAGCCTTCTATGCCGAGGACGAGCTGATCAAGGGAAGTGACGGCGCCAAACTGGCGCCGACCGGCGCTCCCGTGGAATGGGTCAAGGAGCCCAGTTACTTTTTCAAGCTCTCGGCCTGGCAGGACCGCCTGCTCCAGTGGTATGAGGACAATCCCGATTGCGTCGCCCCGGCGTCGCGGCGCAACGAGGTGATGAGCTTCGTCAAGGGCGGCTTGAACGACCTCTCGGTCTCGCGCACCAGCTTCAATTGGGGCATTCGGGTGCCCGACGACCAGAATCACATCATGTATGTCTGGCTGGACGCGCTCACCAATTACATTACCGCCTTGGGGTATCCCGAGACCGACGGTGATTTCGCCCGCTACTGGCCCAACGTGATTCACATGGTCGGCAAGGACAT
>JACQAD010000179.1 GCA_016195125.1 Magnetospirillum sp. | reverse complement strand
GGTACTCGAACTTATCGACCGCCTTCATCAGGCCGATATTGCCCTCCTGGATCAGATCCAGGAACTGGAGGCCGCGATTGGTGTACTTCTTGGCGATGGAGATCACCAGACGCAGATTGGCCTCGATCATCTCCTTCTTGGCGCGGCTGGCCTCGCGCTCGCCCTTCTGCACGGTCTGGACGATGCGGCGGTATTCGCTGATGGGCAGGCCGGCTTCGCCCGAGATGTCGGAGATGGAGCCGCGGATATCGTTGGCCTCGCGGCCGTGCTTGGTGGCGAAGTCCTTCCAATGCTTGGAGCGGACCGTCACCTGCTCGATCCAGTTGGGGTCGAGTTCCGAGCCGTAATAGGCCTCGAGGAAGTCATTGCGCTTGATGCGGCAGGATTCGGCCAGGCGCAGCAGGCGACCCTCCTGGGTCATCAGGCGGCGGTTGAGGCCGTTCAACTGCTCGACCAGCTGCTCGATACGGGCATTGTTCAGATGGATGCCGTCCATGAGGCGGACCAACTCGGTCTTGAGCTTGTCGTACTTCTTTTCCATGGCCGGAGTCACGGAATCGCCCTTGGACAGGGCGGCGAGGCGCTGCTCCTGAACCTTTTCCAGCTTGTGATGGGTGGCGGCGATGGCTTCGAAGGTTTCCAGCACCACCGGCATCAGCTCGGTTTCCATGGCGGCCAGCGAGATGGAATTCTCCTCGCCTTCCTCGGCCTCGCCGGTGCCCTCGCCCTCGCCCTCGGCACCCTCGCCCTCGGCGCCCTCGGGTTTCTCGCCATCCTCGCCCGGTTCCTTTTCGGCGCCCTCGCCCTCGGCGGCGGGGGCGGCCTCCTCGGGGCCGCGCTCGAGATCATCTTCCGAGAGTTCGGCCTCGGGATCGGCGCCGTAGGTGGCGTCCAGGTCGATGATGTCGCGGAGCAGCATCTTGCCCTCGACCAGGGAATCGTGCCACTCGACCACGGCGCGCAGGGTCAGCGGGCTTTCGCAGATGCCGCCGATCATCATCTCGCGGCCGGCCTCGATCCGCTTGGCGATGGCGATTTCGCCCTCGCGCGAGAGCAATTCCACCGATCCCATCTCGCGCAGATACATGCGCACGGGGTCATCGGTGCGGCCCAGGTCTTCCTCGTCCACATTGCCGGCGCCGGAATACCCCTCGGTCTCGGTGGCTTCCTGCTCGGCGGCTTCGGGGGCGTTGTCCTCGCCTTCCTCGCTTTCCACCACGTTGATGCCCAACTCGGAGAGCATGGCCATGGTGTCTTCGATCTGCTCGGACGAGACTTCCTCGGGCGGCATGGCGGCGTTCAACTCGTCATAGGTGACGTAGCCGCGCTCCTTGCCCTTGGCCACCATCTTCTTGACGGCGACCCCCAAATTGTCGAGCAACGGGCCGTCCATGGCCTCGTCCTGGTTCTCCGAGACTTCGGCCGTATTCGTCGATTTAGTCGCCATGAAAACCGATGCTCCTGAAGGCTCCTGAGCCCGAGACCCGCCCGGAAATCGGCGCGCGCCCCACTCTCTGACTTTATGATCCGGCTTGGCCGGTCTTGTTTTCCCCGTCCGGGACGATCAGCCGCTCCCCTGCGGCTCGTCGTCCCAGTTGCTGGCCGCCTGCTGCTGCTTCTTGACCGCTTCGAAGCGGCTCCAGGAAGCGGCGGTGGCGCCCTCGGCGAGTTCGGCGTTGGCTTCGCTCACGTCGGCCAGCAGATCCTTCCTGGTATAAAGATTGTAGACGTGCTCCCAGTGGACCCGCGCTTCCTCATCGGACGGGTGGCCGCGCAGCGAGCGCAGGCGCCTCTCGTTAGCGTCGAGCAAGGTGTCCAGAACCTGGGAATATCCGTCGTTCCTCAAATGGGCGGCCAGACCGTCCGCGTCAAGGTCGCGGGCAGCCCCGAGGTGCTTTAGAATCCCACGTCGAAGATTGTCAAGGGCCTTGTCCGCAAAAGTGGTCTCTCCCAGCCTTTCGCCGATGGAATCCATCAGGCCATTGACGGGGCGGCGGGCGGAAGGATTCCTTCGCCTTCTGGCGGAAGGCGGCCAGGTATTGCCATTTCACCGTTTCGTCGGCGATGGCGAAGGCCTTGTCGTTCAGATCCTTCTCCAGGGCGGCGCGGCGCTCCGGCGTGTCGAGGGCGCGTCCCTCGGTGGCCAGGCGCCAGGCGACCTCGATCATGGGCTGGGCGGCGTCGAGAACCGCCTTCATGGCGGCCGGGCCGCGCGCCTTGATCAGCGAGTCGGGGTCTTCGGGAGCGGGCAGGGTGGCGAAGCGCAAGGACAGGCCCGGCTTGAGAATGGGAAAGGCCCGTTCCAGGGCGCGGGCCATGGCGCGCTGCCCGGCCTTGTCGCCGTCCAGGCAGAGGATGGGCTCGGGGGCCAGTCGCCACAATTCCTCGATCTGCTGTTCGGTCACCGCCGTTCCCAGCGGCGCCACCGCATAGGCGAAGCCGGCCTGATGCAGGGCGATGACGTCCATATAGCCCTCGACCACCACCACCGTCTCGGTTTGCCGTGCCAGTTCACGGGCATGGGCGAGGCCGTACAGGGTGGCGCCCTTGTGGAACAGAGGCGTATCGGGGGAGTTGAGATATTTGGGCTGGCCGTCGCCCAGCGTGCGGGCGCCAAAGCCGATGACTCTTCCGCGCCGGTCGGTGATGGGGAACATCACCCGGCCGCGAAAGTAATCATAAGTGCCGCCGCCGCCCTCGGGCTTTTTCAGCAGTCCGGCCTCGATCAGCAGGCTTTCCGGGCATTCCTTGGTCATCAGCGCGCTTTTCAGCGCCTCGCGGGAATCCGGTGCGAAGCCGAGCCGGAAGCGGGCGATGGTGTCGTCGGACAGGCCTCGGTTCTTGAGATAGGCGAAGCCGTCGCGCCCGGCCGGTCCGCGCAGATGCTTCTCGAAGAAGACGCAGGCGGCCTCCAGGGCGTCGTGCTGCGAGGCCCGCTGGGCTTCACGCACCCGCTCTTCCGGGGTTGCCTTGGGCACCTCGATGCCGGCCTCGGCCGCCAGCTTCTCAACCGCCTCGGTGAAGGACAGATGCCCGGCCCGCATCTCGAAGCCGATGGAATCGCCATGGGCTCCACAGCCGAAGCAGTGAAAGAAGCCCTTGTCCTCGTTGACGGTGAAGGATGCCGTCTTCTCGTTATGGAACGGGCACAGCCCGTGGTGCTCGCGCCCCTTGCGGACAAGCTTGACCCGGCGTCCCACCACCGAAATGAGGGAGACGCGGTTGCGCAGGTCATCAAGAAATTGGGGGGGAAACGCCATTTCCGGGCCTTTCCGTTTGCGTCACCACGAAGATATGGCGGTGGGCGGGAAGCGTTTCAGCCCCCCAGCTCCTTCTTTACCGCCGCGCTGGCCTTGGTGAAGTCCATCTGGCCGGCATGGCCGTCCTTGAGGATGGTCATCACCTTGCCCATGTCCTTGAGCCCGGTGGCCCCGGCTCCGACGATGGCGGCCTTGACCGCCGCCGCGATCTCGTCATCGCTCATCTGGCGGGGCAGGAACTTCTCGATGATGACGATTTCATCGGCTTCCTGCTGGGCCAGTTCGGGACGGTTGCCCTGCTGGTAGAGGGTGATGCTTTCGCGGCGCTGCTTGATCATGGATTGCAGCATCTGCCGAATCTCATCCTCGCCGATTCCGTCGGGGAGGCCCTTGGGCCGAGCGGCGATGTCGCGGTCCTTCAAGGCCGCCAGAATCAGGCGGATGGTGGAGACCGAGCGGGCGTCCTTGCCCAGCATCGCGGCCTTGAGCGCGTCGTTCAACTGCTGGCGCAGCATGCATACCCCCGTTTGGGAAAGCGCACAGGCTACTCCAAATCCACACGGAAAGGAAGCTTATCCGTGGCATAATACATCATTGAAAATATTGGTGTTTTCCACATGTCTCGGAACGCTTGACTCCGGCGCGGGGCGTCATTATAAGGCGCGGAATTTACCTGATGCCGACTGGGCCACGACACGGCCCCGCAGCCCCGAAGGTCTTGCCCGTTGCGAGATGCTCCGGCGGTCGTTTGCGGCCCAAAGTCTGGCGTATGGGGGCATGTCCCCCTATCATGGACCAAGCGGCCGGAGCCACCCGACCCGCAAACGCGACAAAGGACCGAAATGCCGAACCAAACCGGGACCGCACCGAAGCCCAAAAGCCAGGTGCCGACCTTTGACGCGCCTCGTCCCCCCGGCGCCACCGGCGCCCTGGTGCTGGCCGACGGCTCCGTGCTGTGGGGCAAGGGGATCGGCGCCGCCGGGTCCAACGTGGGCGAAGTGGTGTTCACCACCGCCATGACCGGCTATCAGGAAACCCTGACCGACCCGTCCTTCGCCGGCCAGATCATCACCTTCACCTTCCCCCATATCGGCAATGTCGGTACCAATGTGGAGGATATCGAGACCGTCACGCCGGCGGCGCGCGGCCTGATCCTGCGGGCCGACATCACCGAGCCCGCCAACTGGCGCTCGGGCAAGCACCTGGATTCCTGGCTGAAGGCCCACAACATCGCCGGCATCTGCGGCATCGACACCCGCGCGCTCACCCGCCGCATCCGCAGCCAGGGTGCGCCCAACGGCATCATCGTCAATGCCCCCGACGGCAATTTCGACCTGCCGGCCTTGTGGGGCAAGGCCGCCGACTGGCCCGGCCTGGAGGGCATGGATCTGGCCCCGGACGTCACCTGCGCCCAGTCCTATGGCTGGGACGAGTCCGAGTGGTCGCTGCGCGGCGGCTATGGCAAGCAGGCCTCGCCCCGCTTCCATGTGGTCGCCGTGGATTTCGGCGCCAAGCGCAACATCCTGCGCTGCCTGGCCGCCTCGGGCTGCAAGGTGACGGTGCTGCCGGCCGAAGCGACGGCCGAGCAGGTGCTGGCGCTCAATCCCGACGGGGTGTTCCTGTCCAACGGCCCCGGCGATCCGGCCGCCACCGGCAAGTACGCCGTGCCCATGATCCAGGGCGTGATCAAGGCCGGCAAGCCGCTGTTCGGCATCTGCCTCGGCCATCAGATGCTGGCCCTGGCCCTGGGCGCCAAGACCTTCAAGATGGACACCGGCCATCGCGGCGCCAATCATCCGGTCAAGGATCTGATCACCGGCAAGGTCGAGATCACCAGCCAGAATCACGGCTTCGTGGTTGACGAGAAATCCCTGCCCGCCGGCACCCATGTCACCCACCGCTCGCTGTTCGACGGCTCGGTGGAGGGCATCGCCGTCGAGGGCAAGCCGGTCTTCTCCGTGCAGTACCACCCCGAAGCCAGCCCCGGTCCCCAGGACGCCCATTACCTGTTCGAGCGGTTCGTGGGGTTGATGGAGGCGCGCTAACTGTGGACCCGCTTGAAAAGCTAAAGTTGGAGGTCGCGAAAGCGGTTGCTGCTGTCTGTAACGGTAAAGATGATTCTGTGCACTTTGCGGAAATCGAGGTAGCAAATAAAATATCCGGGACATTTGGGCGGCCAGTAGTGTCGGTTGTGTTGGCTGAATTGCGGGATGAGGGATGTATCTCTGCTTTTACCATAAATGGCAGAACTGTTTATGGATTAAAGCCGGAGTTTATTAAGAAGTACGGTCTGCATCTTCTGGCAAATGATTCTACTCAGGCTGCGGTTCCCGCCTCCGACCGCATTGTAACCCTCAACCACAACCAGTCTGACTATCAGCAGGCGGTTGAGGCTCTGGATAGGGTGCTGGAGGAATTCAGGAACGACCATCGCCTGGACAACGAGTTGGGGCCGCAGAAGGAAGCCCATCTGAAGGTTCTGGAAGGTGGGCGGAAGGCTCTTGAGGACAAGGAAATTTCGGTCGAGGACGGCCAGGATTGGATCATTAAGTCGCTGAAGTGGATTGGTGAGAAATTTGCCGATGGGGCTGTGAAGGTTGCGGCGCTAAAGGCCATCGAGTTGCTTTCGAAGTTGCTGGGCCTGGGGAGTTAACCACAGAGACACAGAGACACAGAGAAGGCACAGAGGACAAAAATTAGAGATTTAAGGTGGCTTCGGCCCATGGGTTTGTGAAGCGGTTATTGTTTTTTGGATTTAGTTTTTCTCTGTGCCATCTCTGTGTCTCTGTGCCTCTGTGTTTGACCAGCGGCAGCGACGACACAGTCGCCGGAGGGAAGGAGACAAAGTGACGGCCGAGCGAGACCCTCTGGCGGAAAAGGTCATCGGCATCGCCATCGGAGTCCACCGGGCGCTTGGTCCGGGGCTTCTCGAAACGGCCTACGAGGAGTGTTTTTGTTACGATCTGCATGAGGCGGGCATCACGTTCAAAAGGCAGGTTCCCCTGCCGGTGGCCTACAAGGCCGTGAAGCTGGATTGCGCCTATCGGATCGACGTGGTGGTCGAGG
>JACQAD010000178.1 GCA_016195125.1 Magnetospirillum sp. | reverse complement strand
ATCAGTGAGAACGAGCCCGAGATCGCGGCACGCCTCAAGGCGGTGGAGACCGAGGCCCTCAGTTACAAGAAGGGCACCAAGGTCATCGACGTGCTGGGCGGCATCAAGGTCGGCGCCGGCCTGACCACGGTGGGCCAGAACCTGATCGGCCAGCAGGCCGATAAGGAAGGCCAGCTCAACTGGCGCGGCGACGTCACCCTGACCATTCCCGGCGGCGCCATCGGCGATAGCAAGGGCACCATCTATACCCATTTCCGCATGGGCCAGGGTCGGGGCCTGCAGGCGGTGCGCAACTCGTATTCCTCGCCCAACGCTACGGCGTTCCAGCGCCCCGGCGCCGACAGCGCCGATGCCGCCATCGATCTGGCCGAAGCGTGGTACCAGCTGGACATGCCCATCGGCGGCGATGCCAAGACCGCCAAGAGCCATCTGGAAATCACCGCCGGCAAGATGGACCCGTTCGGCTTCTTCGACCAGAACGCCGTCGCCAATGACGAGACCCGCTTCTTCATCAACCAGGCCCTGGTCCATAATCCGCTGCTGGATGCCGGTGGCGATATCGGGGTGGATTCCCTGGGCTTTTCTCCGGGTTTGCGTGTCGCCTATGTCAACGAGGTTGACAAGCCCCTGACCTGGCGTCTGCAGGCCGGCATTTATGAAACGGGCACCGGCGCCGCCTTTCAGAACTCGACCGATTTCCCCTTCCGCATCGTTCAGGCGGAAACCACCCAGCGCTTCTTCGGCGGCCTGGAAGGCAATTACCGCATCTACGGCTGGAGCAATGACCGCGCCACCAATTATGATAACCGCACCGCCAAGCATCTCGGAATCGGCCTCAGCATGGATCAGAAGGTGGACGATTACGTGACTCTGTTTGCCCGCTACGGCTATCAGGTCAAGGGCAAGCCCCGCTTCGACCAGAGCCTGAGCCTGGGCGGCGAAATCGGTGGTTCCTATTGGGGGCGTGGCGTCGATGGTATCGGCCTGGCGGCGGCGTTGTCGCATACCTCCGGGAATTACCGGGCCAGATCGGCAACCCTGGACAACGACAATGACGGAACGCCCGATCTCGGCTTCAAGGCCGGGCAGTTCGAGGAACTGGCCGAAATCTACTACCGTTACCGGGTGATGCCGCGGTTCGATCTGACGCCGGACTTCCAGATCATCCGGCATCCGGGCGGCGACCCGTCCAGCGCGGTGGCCTATGCCCTGGGGCTGCGCGGACAGTTGACCTACTGACCGATGACGCTCCCAGCGCCCCCCGACATTTCTGTTCCTGCCATGCCCGGCGTTCCGCCGGGCATGAGCACGTCCGGCATCGAGGTTTTTCCATGAACAGCGTCCCGTCCTTCCGCTCCGCCCCCCTGGCCCGTTTCGGCCATGTCCTGGCGCGCCATTCCACCCTCATCCAGACGGTGCAGTGGCTGATGGTGGTGATCTACTTGTTCCTGGTGACCGCCCCGGCCTTTTTGCCGGTGCCCGACGATTCCAAGCATATCTGGGACGATCTGGTGCTGTTCGCCCAATTCGCCTTCTGGGGAGTGTGGTGGCCCTTCGTCATGCTCAGCATGGTGGTGATGGGCCGCGCCTGGTGCGGCCTGTTCTGTCCCGAAGGCACCATGACCGAATGGGTCAGCCGCCACGGGCTGGGCCGCGCCATTCCCGCCTGGCTGCGCTGGAAGGGCTGGCCCTTCGTCGCCTTCGTCTGCACCACGGTTTATGGCCAGATGATCACCGTCTATGAATACCCCAAGGCGGCGCTCCTGATCCTGGGCGCCTCCACGGTGATGGCGCTGGGGATCGGGCTGGTCTACGGCAAGGGCAAGCGGGTGTGGTGCCGTTATCTCTGCCCGGCCAGCGGCGTGTTCTCGCTGCTGTCGCGACTGGCGCCGGTGCATTTCCGCGTCGATGCCGAGGCCTGGAAGGCGGCGCCTCGCGCCCATGCGGTGGATTGCGCCACCCTGGTGGATGTCCGTGCCATGACCGGTGGCGGTTCGTGCCACATGTGCGGCCGCTGTTCGGGCCATCGCGACGCGGTGGAACTGGCGCCGCGTCTGCCCGGCTCCGAGATCGCCTCCCTGCCCCGCCGCGAAGTTTCGGCCTGGGATATCGCCTTGTTGCTGTTCGGGGTGATGGGGGTGGCGACCGGGGCCTTCCAATGGTCGGCCTCGCCGCTGTTCATCGCCCTGAAGCAAGGCCTGGCCACGTTCCTGGTCGAGCATGGTGTCATGTTTCCCATGACCGAGACCATGCCCTGGTGGATTCTGACCAATTCGGAGGAGACCGGCGAGGCCTTCACCCTGCTCGACGGCTTTTGTATCCTGACCTATATGGGCGGGGCCTCCGTGGTCCTGGGCGGCATCGGTCTGGCCGGACTGGCGGCGGCGGCGCGGCTGCTGGGCGACCGGCGGATGACGTGGCGGCTGGGCTATGGTCTGGTGCCCGAGGGCGCGGTGGGGCTGATGATCGGGCTGTCCTCCATGACGCTGACCCAATTGGCCGGTGAGGGCATCGGTTTCGCCTGGGTGCCCGATGCCCGTGCCGGATTGCTGGTGCTGGGAGTGAGCTGGAGCGCCCTTCTGGTCTGGCGCTCGCTGCCCGGAATCGGGATGGGCCGGAAGCTGGCGGCCTGGGGCCTGGCCATGGCGGGGGCCGTCGCCCATGCCGGCATGTGGGGTCTGTTCTTCTTCGTGTGGTAGCGCTCTGCCGCCCCTGATAGACTCCTCCGCAGAGTTCCGCGATGGGGGATCAGAGATGGCGCATCCGACGACGCTTGCCGCTTGGGCGGAGCTGACGGCCTTGGCCAGGACCATCGGGCAGAGCCCCATGCGCGACCTGTTCGCCCGGGACAAGGCGCGGTTCGAGCGCTTCTCCCTGCGGCTGGATCCGTTGCTGCTGGATTATTCCAAGAACCGCATCGATGCGACGGTGTCGGCGGCCCTGGTGCGGCTGGCCGAACAGGCCGGGCTGGTCCAGGCCCGCGATGCCATGTTCGCCGGCGAGAAGATCAACGCCACCGAACGCCGCGCCGTCTTGCATACGGCGCTGCGCAACCGCTCGGCCCGGCCGGTGATGGTGGACGGTGCCGACGTCATGCCCCTGGTGCAGGAGGTGCTGGGGCGCATGAAGGCGTT
>JACQAD010000177.1 GCA_016195125.1 Magnetospirillum sp. | reverse complement strand
GGCATAGAGCTTGGCGGCGGCATAGGGGCTGCGCGGATAGAACGGCGTGGTCTCGCGCTGGGGGGTCTCCTGGACCTTGCCGAACAGCTCGGAGGTGGAGGCCTGGTAGAAGCGGACGGATTTGTCCATCTTCAGGATGCGGATGGCTTCGAGCAGGCGCAGGGTACCCAGCCCGTCGGCATTGGCGGTGTATTCCGGGGTCTCGAAGCTGACCTGGACATGGCTCTGCGCCGCCAGATTGTAGATCTCGTCCGGCTGGGTTTCCTGGATCAGACGGATCAGATTGGTGGAATCCGTCATGTCGCCGTAATGCATGAAGAACGGGAGGCCACCCTCGTGGGGATCATGATACAGGTGATCGACCCGGGCGGTGTTGAACGACGACGAGCGCCGCTTGACCCCGTGAACGGTATAGCCCTTGGCCAGAAGGAGTTCGGCGAGATAGGCGCCGTCCTGGCCCGTCACCCCGGTGATCAGCGCGCTTTTGGCCGTCATGGATTGGCTCTTCCTGATAGGGCGGTGACCGGCGGAACCAACCGCCAGCCAAAGGGTGCGAAGCAGTAAAGGACATGAGCCGAACCTGTCAAGGTCTGTCGGCCCCGCCCCCGGCCAGCCGCCGCAGGTCTTGCAGGGTCAGCTTGGACTGGCCGGCATGGCGCTCGATCACCCGGCGCGGCGTGGCGTCGTCCATCATGCTCCGCAATTGCGGCGCCCGCTCGGCCATGGCCAGCATCAGACGGGCATAGGTCACATAGCCCCCATGAATGCCGTCCTCGAATTCCTCGTCGGGCGAGCCCAGCCCACGGGCATCGTGGGCCAACACCACCGGCGAATCTCCCAGCCGCCCCATCTCGCCCAGCCAGAAATCCATATAAGAGGTGGCGCCGGGCGCCTGCGCCGCCATGTCGTCCAGGGCCAGACCCGCCACCGGCGGTGCCACCAGGATCAGCTCAATGCCCAAGGCCTGCGCCTCGGTGCGCATTTGCCGCAACTGGTCCATGGCGGCCGGATAGGGGCGGCAGCCCAGCGGGAACTGACCCTCGCCGTTGATGATGCGGTTGTGGGTTACCGCGAACCATGCCGGCCGCCCCAGGGAATCTGGTGGTCCCACCTGTTGGGGCAAGGCGGAATGGATGGCGCCGTCGGTGGCGAAGCCGTAATGCTGCAGGGCCGCCGTCAGCCCGACCATGGCCAGCCCCCCGGCCGTGGGCGATTGGCGACCCTCCAGCAATTCCAAGGCCTGGGCGGCGCTCATGCGGCCATCGGCCAGCAGGTCGACCGCCAGCCGCAGCCGATTGACCTGAGACGGCCAAAACGGCGCCGAGGCCCGCGCCGGCACCGGCGGCGCCACCAGCGGGTCATTATCGGGAAAGGCGCACAGGGTCCAGAAATCCACGGCGTAGATCATCAGCCGGGGTCGGTGGAGAGCCGCCAGTTCACGCATCAGCCCCAGGGCCTGGCCGGTGGAATAGACCAATCCGCCCAGATTGTAGATGGGGCGGCGAAAGAAGGGCTGGGTGAACTTCATGGCCCGGGACGAACCGATGATCGCCACCTCGGGCCGCAGGCGGGCATAGACCGCCAGCTTGTAATCGGCGGGGGAGTGGATCAGGCCCATGTAAAGACCGTCGGCGGCGAATTGGGCGTCGATCATCTCGGCCGCGCTCTCGCGCTCGCCGGCATTGCGTTCCAGCCGCAAGGCGGCGTGATAGGCCAGGGTCATGATCAGCAGGCCGGCCAGGAAGATGCGGGCATAGGTCTTCATCCCGTCCTCCTAGAACTGCCAGTACAAAAAACGGACCTGCGGGCTGTTTTGCAGCAGCACCGCCACCAGCACCCCCAGGCAAAGCCCGGCCCACAGCCAGTTGGGCCGCCAGGCCGCCAGACGCGCCAAGGTGCTGGCCGGGGCCTCGCGGAACCGTAATGCCGGCTCCACCCGACCCATCCAGCGATAGGGATTGGGCGCCGCCACCGCCAATACCAGCCCCAGGGGCAGCATCAGGATGGGAAAGCGGCCGGCCAGGGCCACGAAGGGCGTGAACACCGCTCCGAACTCCGCATGGCCTCCCGCCATTCCGCCCAGCATTCCGGCGAGACTGCCGGGCAGCATCAGCCCATTCAGACCGGCCATGCCGCGCCACAGGGTCAGGGTCGCGTCGAAATCGGCGGCACGAAAGGGAATCCAGGCCACCATCACCGCCAGCAGGGTCAGCGCCCATCCCGCCAGGGAGGCGCGGCGCGACACGGCGGCGGCGGCGGCGGGAAACAGCGCTCTCCAGGCATGGTTGAGAACCAGATAGGCGCCGTGCAGCCCGCCCCAGATCACGAAGGTCCAGCTGGCGCCGTGCCACAACCCGCCCAACAGCATCACCACCATCAGATTGGCATAGCGCCGCCCGGGGCCGTGGCGGTTGCCGCCCAGGGAAACGTAAAGATAGTCGCGCAGAAATCGCGACAAGGTGATGTGCCAGCGCCGCCAGAACTCGATGATCGAGGTGGATTGGTAGGGCGAGAAGAAGTTGAGCGGCAGCCGGATGCCGAACAGCCGCGCCAGACCGATGGCCATGTCGGTATAGCCGGAAAAATCGAAATAGATCTGCAGGGCATAGGCGATGGCGCCGATCCAGGCTTCGATCAGCCGAGGCGCCGGCCCGCTGCCGCCGTCGAAGACGAAATCCGCGTAAAGAGCGGCGGAATCGGCAATGAAGATCTTCTTGGCCAGACCCACCGCGAACAAGGTAAATCCGATGGCCAGATCCGGCGCCAGACGGCGACGATCCAGCCGTTCCAATTGCGGAATCATCTCGCTGTGACGGACGATGGGACCGGCCATCAGCTGCGGAAAGAACCAGACGAACAGGCCGAATTCCAGAAATCCATAGCGCGGCACATGGCCGCGGCGGATGTCGGTGAGATAGCCGATCTTCTGGAAGGTGAAGAACGAGATGGCCAGGGGCAGGATCGTCGCCGGCACCGGCCACTGGCCGCCCAGGGCCCAGTTGAGGTTGGTCACGGCGAAGGCGGAATACTTGTAATGGATCAGCACGCCCAGATTGACCGCCACCCCCAGCCAGTACAGCCGCGCCCCCGGATGGTCGTGCAGGCGGCGGCCCAGCAGAAAGTTGAAAATCGTCAGAACCGCCAGCAGGGCCAGGAAATCCAGCGAGGCCGAGCCATAGAAATACAGCGACACACCCACCAGATAGAGCATCAGCCCCTTGGCCGGAACCTTGGCCAGCCGCAACCCCAGCCATCCCGCCAGCACCAGCGGCAGAAAGCCGAACATGAAGGCATGGGACTGAAACAGCATGGCTCAGCCCGCCGCCGGAGCGGTGAACGCCTGATCCACCTGCCGCGCCCAGCCGCGCAAACCCCGCTCACCCGGCCCGTCGCCACCGATCCATTGCGCAACAGGAATGAAGAACCCGGTCTTGGGCCGGTGCAGGATGGAGCCGGGCAAGGGCGGCTGGGCGCATTGGGCCATCTCGGCCTTGCCCGGCGGATTGGCCCCGGCCATCATCGGCAGCAGGTGGCGGTAGAGTTCCGTATCGACCAGCGGCACCCGGATTTCCAGGGAATGATCCATGCCCGCCCAGTCGGAATCGCGCAGCAACTGATTGCGCATGTAAAAGCCCGCCTCCAGGGCGGTCACCGCCAGCCGGTCGGCGGGCATTCCCGCCACCGCCTGGGCCAGACGGCCGCGCATGGTCAGTCCGCGCCAGCCGTCGCGCACCAGATCGGCATCGAGGAAGCGGGGCAGCTCCCACGGCATCATCAACCCCCGCCGCAGCAGGTAGGCATCTCCGGCCCGCGTTCCCAATTCCAGCAGCCCGGCCAGCTTGGGCGAAGCGAACCGGCCGATCCAGCCGGCGGTGACCAGACGGAAACCCTTGCCCAGAAACGGCACCGAGCCCAAATGCCGCAGCCTGGACACCAGGGCCGGAATCTGGCGGAAGCTGTCGTAGCCGGCGAACAGCTCGTCGCCGCCCAGGCCGGACAGGGCGACCTTGAGCCCCCGTGCCGCCGCCGCCTTCGAGACGAACCAGGTATTGACCCCGTCGATGCTGGGCTGATCCATGGCCGCCAGAACCGCCCGGCGTGCCTGGGCGAAATCGGCGGCGGTGACGCTGGAGGGGCCAGGGGCACCTCGTCATTGGCGTTGCCGGCGAATTCGGCGAAACCCAGGGTGACGGTCTTGAGCGCCGCCTCCGAACCCTCGGCGGCCAGGGCGGCGATGGTGGTGGAATCGCGCCCACCCGACAGGAACACCCCCACCGGCACGTCGGCGATCAGATGGGCTCGCACGCTGTCGGCCAGGGCCGCACGCAATTCCCCGGCATCGAAGCTCCGGGGAGCGCGGCGGGCGGCGGCGATCTCTGCCGCCAGATCAAAGAAGCAGACGTCCCGGCGCGCGCCGTCCAGGCCGATCCAGCGCGCCGTGCCGGGATTCAGGGCCTCGATCCCCTGGTACAGGGTGAAGGGCTCGGCCACATGGCCCCACAGAAAGAATGACACCCGCCCCGCCGCCGAGGGCGCCGTATCCACCCGGCCTCCGGCCAGCAGCGCCTTGACCTGCGAGGCCACGCGCACGACTTTCCCGTCATCGGCCAGGTAGAGCGGCTTGATTCCCAAGCCGTCGCGGGCCAGCCATACCCCCCGGCGGTCCGAATCCCATAATGCCAGGGCAAACATGCCGCGCAGGCGGCCCAAGGCGGCCTCGCCATGGCGGCGGTACATCTCCAGAATCACCTCGGTATCGCTACGAGACCGGAACGACACCCCGGATTGCTCCAGTTCGGCCCGCAGATCGAGGAAATTGTAAATCTCGCCATTGAAGACGATGGCCAGCCGCCCGTCGGCGGTCGCCATGGGCTGGGCGCCGAGGTCGCTGGTCTCGATGATGGACAGCCGCCGATGGGCCAGGCCGACCCTGCCCTCGGCCAGGATCAGGCTGGCGCCGCCATCCGGGCCGCGCCGGATCATGGCGTCGCGGACGGCATCCAGTTCCCGCCCATCCACGGGCGGGGCATCGGCGGTGCTGATGATGGCGGCGAACCCGCACATGGACCTTGAACCTTGGAATCGCGACGGCCCCAGGTGTAGTCCATGCCCATCCGGTGAGCAACCCTTGACAGTCCGGCCCGTTGGCCCTACCCACGGAACATTCATGCGGGAGAGTGACATGAGCCAGAGCCAAGCCCAGACCAGACCCATCGTCCCGGTGATTCTGTCCGGTGGAGCGGGAACCCGGCTGTGGCCCTTGTCGCGCGAAAAATTTCCCAAGCAGCTCCAGAAGCTGACCTCGGAGCGCTCGCTGCTGCAGGAGACGGCGTTACGGGCCCAGGCCCTGCCGGGTCTGGGGGCGCCCATCCTGGTGTGCAATCAGGAACACCGCTTCATCGTCGCCGAGCAAATGCGCGAGATCGGCATCGAGCCGCGCGCCATCGTGGTCGAACCCCTGGGCCGCAACACCGCCCCGGCCATCGCCGTGGCCGCCCTGCTGCTGGAGGCCGAGCCCGAGGCGCTGATGCTGGTGATGCCCTCCGATCACACCGTCAAGCAGCCCGAGGGCTTCCGCCGGGCCGTGGATGTGGCGGTGCCCCTGGCCGATACCGGACGGCTGGTCACCTTCGGCATCATTCCCGATGCCCCCGCCACCGGCTACGGCTATATCCATCGCGGCGCGGCCATCGCCGGCCATGACGGCGCCCATTTGGTCGACCGTTTCGTGGAAAAGCCCGACCTCGCCACCGCCGAGACCTTCCTGGCCAGCGGCGAATACAGCTGGAACAGCGGCATCTTCATGTTCTCGGCCGGGGCGTTCCTGGCGGAAACCCAGCGTCTGCGCCCGGAAATCCTGTCGGGCTGCCGCGAGGCCCTGGCCAAGGGCGCCAATGATCTGTTCTTCTTCCGTCTTCACGACGATTGTTTCGGTGCCGTTCCGTCCGTTTCGGTGGATTACGCCATCATGGAACACACCGCCCAGGCCGCGATCGTGCCGGTGGACATGGGCTGGTCCGATCTGGGGTCGTGGTCGGCACTATGGGCCGAACTGGACCGCGACGAGAACGGCAACGTACTACGCGGCGATGCCGTGGCCCATGAATCCACCGGTTGTCTGATCCGCAGCGACGGACCGCTGGTCGCCACGTTGGGCCTCACCGACATGGTGGTGGTCGCCACCGGCGACGTGGTGCTGGTGGCCGACCGCAACCGCGATCAGGAGATCAAGGCCCTGGTCGACCTGCTCAAGGCCCAGGGCCGCGAGGAAGCGGTGCAACCGGCCCGCGTCTACCGCCCCTGGGGCTGGTTCGAGACCATCGACGAGGGTCCGCGTTTCCGCTGCAAGCACATCCTGGTCAAGCCCGGTTCCAAGCTGTCGCTGCAACAGCATTGGCACCGCTCCGAGCATTGGATCGTGGTCACCGGCACCGCAATGGTCACCTGCGGCGACAAGAGCTTCGTGCTGCGCGAGAACGAATCCACCTTCATCCCCAGCGGCACCCCCCACCGCCTGGAAAATCCCGGCAAGATCCCCCTGCGCATGATCGAAGTGCAATCGGGCGAATACGTGGGCGAGGACGATATCGTCCGCTTCGAAGACGATTACGGAAGGCTGGCGGAATAGTCGCTATCCGGCCTCCGGCCTGACCCGGCCCAGGGCCAGCCAGACCAGCCCGCCGGGCAACGACGCCGCCAGCATGCCGAACCCGAGCAGCAGCGACAGCGCCACCGAATCGGCCGGGGCCACGCCGGCAAAGCCCAGGGATACCACCAAGGCGCCTTCCCTGACACCCCAGCCGGCCATGGATACCGGCAGCACCAGCAGCAGGAAGACCGGCGGAACCAGCGCCGCCAGGGTCATGAAGCCCACCTCCAGCCCCAACCCCCCGGCCAGCAGCCACGCCGCCAGCACGGTCAGGCCGTGCAGCGCCACCGACACCGCCAGCACCGGCCCCAGGGCCGGAACCACCAGCGAGCGGGTGGCCGAGGCGATGGCGCGGATGGGAGCCAGAAGCCTGAACGCCGCCAGGAAGCGGCCGACGTCTCCACCCAGCAGCAGCAAGGCGCCATAGCCCAGCACCGCCAGCCCCACCAGCACCGCCACCGAAAGCCGCGCCACCGGATCGGCGGCGGTGGCATACAGCGCCGGCAAGCCGCAGGCCACCAGGATCACCAGGGCCGCCACCCCCACCAGCCGGTCGAGCAGCACGCAGGTCACCGCCGCCATCACCGAGGCGGCATGGCGCCGCAACAGCCAGATCCGCAGCACGTCGCCACCCACGCCCGACGGCAGAACCTGATTGAAGAACAATCCGACATGGAGAAAGCTGACCACGCGGCCAAGCGGCAGGTCATAGCCGAGGATGGCCGACAGCCGCCACCAGCGCCAGCCGGCCAGCGGAATTTGGATCAGCAGGCACAAGAACGCCAAGGCCACCACGCCCACCGGCAGGGCGGTGACGCGGACCAGCACGGCGCCGAGATCGACCCGCGACAGCACATAGGCGATCAACCCCACGGAGACCGCGAGTTTGGCGCCATTGGTCAGCCAACGTTTCATGCCCATCACCATTTTCCTGCCGGGCGCGGACCTTAGCAGAGCGATTCCGGCCAGCATAGGGGTTGAGCTTAAACGGGCCGGGCCTTACCCTCCCCGCCCATGAGCCGGCGCATTCTCCTTCTCCTGATCCTGGCGGCCACCTTGCTGGTGGCGGCGGCACGCCTGTCGGCCCTTGTCCTGGTCGAACCCCGCTACGATCAGGCTTTCTTCGCCTGGTGGGTCCGCTCCCTGGTCGACGCCCCCCATTTCTGGCCCCACGCCCTGCCCGGAGACAGCCTGTTCGAGGCGCTGAAGACCGATACGGGCAGCGTCCTGCACCAGCTGTTCCGCAACATCTACAATAAGCCGACCTCGTTGCTGACCCTGGTGCCCTTGGCGGTTGTGCGGGCCGGTGCCGTCCTGGCCGGCGAATCCTACCTGACCCAGACCGCCATCTCCATCATGTGGGCCTGCCTCCTGTTGCCGCTGTTGGGGAGTTTCGGCTGGTGGGGCCGCCGGGCCGGCGCCCATCCCCATGGAATCGCTCTGCTGGCCCTGACCCTGGCGGCGGTCAATCCCGTGCTGTTCTGGTTCTCGCCGCTGGGAATCCATAATTTCGGAATCGTGGGATTGGTGGCGGCGGTGGCGGCGACCGAAGCCCGCCTGGGCGCCCGGACCCGGGGCGAGCCGCCCTCCTGCCGGCGCAAGACCGAGATCGGGCTGCATCTGCTGGCCCTGTATTCCCACTGGACCACCGCCTTCCTGCTGCCCGCCTCCGCCCTGGCCACACGCTGGCTGGCCGGGGGGACGTGGCGGCAACGCTGGCGCCTGGTACTGGGCTATGCGCCGGTGCCGGCCATCCTCGGCCTCAGTCTGGCGCCATTGCTGGCCCTGGAATTCTTCCGCCCCGCCGAGGGACAGGTTCATTCCCTGGCCGCCGTCACCCGCATGACCAATGTGGCCGAGGCCGGGCAATTGGCGGCCTCCATGCTGGCGGGCGCCCGGATCTGGCTGGGGATGGCGAAAGACGGCCTCGGCCCGGCCGGCACCCTGGGCGCGCTTCTGGGTCTGGGCCTGCTGTGGCGCCGGGGCGTGCGCGGGCCTGCCCTGGTGGTGCTGATCCATTTCGCCCTGTTCCTGGCCATGCCCGGTTTCTCCGGGGCCGGCCTGCGGCTGTTTCCCTATGCCCTGCCCTTCCTCTGCCTGGGGTTGGCCCAGCTTCTGATCGGGCTGGCCGGCAGGGGAATCCGGTGGCGCGGCGCCGCGGCTCTGTTGCTGGCCGTGCATCTGACCGGACAGATTCCGCCCCTGCTGTCGTCCGCCCGCGCCGAGGCCGCCCTGCCCAAGATGTGGGCGTTCTATTACCGTGGTCAGAGCGAGCTGCGTCCGATGATCCGCGACATGGACGCCGCCATCGGCACCGACGGAGTGCTGCTGAGCTGGTCTTATGGCACCTATTGCGTCCACGAAGCCCTGCGCGAGGGGCCACCCATGGCCGCCGTGCTGGACGGGCTGTGGCTGCGCCATACCCAGGGCAGCCTGGACGCCTATCTGGCCCGCCGCCCCGTGATCCGCGGCGGCCGGGTCTTCCTGGTGACCGAGGATTGGGAACTGGCCCAGCAATCTCCGCCCCTGACCGAAATACTGCCCGTGGTGCTGGGGCCGAAGGGGCTGGGCCTGCGGGTCCATCCCCGTCTGGTGCCGGTGGCCCATTGGGCTCTGACCACCTCGACCCCCGGCGACACCACCTTGTGGGAAGTGCTCGAGGGGGAGGCAGACTGAGATGGCTGCGCCGCACCGCGTCCTGATCATGACCCTGCCGCCCTTCACCGGCGGCGTGCCGGCCAAATGCGCCATCCTGGCCCGTCATCTGCGCCAATTGGGGCACGAGGTATCAATCGCCTATTACGCCACCCTGTCCGACCATCCCGAGCTGGCGGCGCCCAGCTGGCGCATCCTGTCGGGCGCCCGGCCGGGTAGCCGCGAGGCCCGGGTGTTCGGCGATTTCGTCGGTCGCGCCGTCGGCTGTTGGCTGCCCGAGCTGGAGTTCAGCTATTATCTGCCGTCGACCCGCTGGGACGCGCTGATCGACGCCCACCAGCGCCATGTGGCGGTGGGCGGCACCGCTCTGGTCTCCTATCCCCTCAATCGCCGCAATCTGCCGCATCTGGTCTGGTGCGCCTGCGGCATGGTCTCCGACCGCGCCGACCGCCATGCCGCCATGGCCTGGCCCCGCCGTCTGCTGGACAGTTTGCTGACCATCCCGGTGCAACGGGTGATGGAGCGCCGGATCCTCAAGGGGCCGGGCCGCATTCTTACCGTGGCCACCAGCGGCCGTGACGAGTTGCGCGCCCTCGGCGGCTCGCCCGAACGGGTCACCACCATGCCCATTCCGGTGGATGCCGGGCATTTCCGCCCGCCCGCCGTATCCGCCCCGGCCGGCGTGATCGGCTTTGCCGGACGCCTGGGCGATCCGCGCAAGAATATCGGCCTGCTGATCGAGGCGGCACGGCTGGTCCAGGCCCGGACGCCCATCCGTCTGCGCCTATGCGGCGAGCCCGATCCCGCCTGGAAGGCCAAGACCGAAGCCCAGGGCGATCCGGTGGAGTGGCTGGGCCACGTGGCCTATGCCGATCTGCCCGCCTTCTACGGTTCCCTGGACGTTTTCGCCCTGCCCTCGCACCAGGAAGGCTTCGGCATCGTCGGGTCAGAGGCCCTGGCCTGCGGCGTGCCGGTGGTCTCCACCGATTGCGGCGGCCCCCGCGACTACGTCATAGCCGGCCAGACCGGCTTCCTGGTGAACAAGAATCCCGAGGAAATGGCCGAGCGCCTGCTGGCGATCATCACCGACCGGGATTTACGCCATGGGCTGTCCGCTTCCGGGCGCGCCCTGGCCGAACGGCGCTTTTCCACCCAGGCCTTCGCCAGCGCCCTGGACGCGGCCTGGACCCAGGTATGGAACGAGAGTCCATGAGCCCTTCCCTGCGCATCGCCCTGGTGGGCGAGACCTTCGCCGCCTCGCGCACTCCCCAACGGGTCCAGGCCATGCGCGACATGGGGCATACGGTGACGGCGATCCCCACCACGGTTGAGGGCCGCACCTACGAGACCCGGCCCAGCCTGATGGACCGGCTGCGCTATCGCCTGCGCCTGCCCGCCGATCCGGCCGGAGCCAACGCCGCCCTGGTCGAAGCGGCCAGGGGCGGGCTCGATCTGGTCTGGCTGGACAACGCCGCGATCATCCGCGCCGCCACCCTGGAGGAGGTCCGGCGGCTCTGCCCCCGGGTCAAGCTGGCCTGGTATTGCGAAGACGACATGATGAACCCCCGCCTGGGATCGCGCTGGCTGGACCGCGCCTTGCCGCTGTTCGATCTGTGGATCACCACCAAATCCTTCAACGCTAGGCCCGAGGAGATGCCGTCACGGGGCGTGCGCCGTATCCTGGTGGTGGATAATTGCTACGATGCCGCCCTGCACCGCCCCGCCACCCCCACGGCCGATGATTTCGCCCGGCTGGGCGCCGACATCGCCTTCATCGGCACCTTCGAGGCACCGCGTGCCGCCGATCTGCTGGCCCTGGCCCGGGCCGGGCTGAATGTCAGGGTCTGGGGCAACGGCTGGGCGGCCATGATCGGCGCCCATCCCCTGCTGAAGATCGAGAACCGGCCCATCTACAACCAGGATTTCGCCCTGGCCATCGCCTGCACCCGGATCAACCTGTGCTTCCTGCGCAAGGCCAACCGCGACCTGCAGACCTGCCGCTCCATGGAGATTCCGGCCTGCGGCGGTTTCATGGCCCACGAGCGTAACGACGAGATCGCCCGCCTGTTCCTGCCCGATCGCCACGCCGCCTATTTCTCCCATGCCGGCGAATTGGTGGAATTATGCCGTCAATGGCTGGCCGATGAGACGGGCCGTGCCCGGGTGGCGGCGGCCGGACGGGCACGGGTGGAGGAATTGGGCCTCGACCACGCCACCATGATCGGGCGCGCCCTGGCGGCGCTATTTCCCGATCAGGGCTAGGGCCTGTTCCAGCGCCATGACGTCGTCGCGGCCCCGAGCCCAGCGGGGATCATGCACCGAGCGGTAGACGCTGCATTTACGGCAGGTTTCGGGAAAATTGCCCCTCCCCATCCCCTCCAGCAGAGTCCGGTACCGAGGATTCGCCCAGGACAGGATCTGGTCCAGGCTCTGCTCGCCCAGCTGTCCCAGGCCCAGCTGATTGCGGGAATCGCGGCAGGCGCAGGCATCGACACTGCCGTCGGCCTTGACCAGCACCTGTCCCAGGGCCTTGATGCAGGCGCCCTGGTGGTGGATCGCCCGTCCGGGACGAAGGGTGATGCCCAGATCGGCCACCTCGGCGGCGGCAATCTCGCCGCCCCAATCGTCATATTCGGTGTCCATGGATAGATCGATGCCGTAACGATCCCTTAGATGCAGGGCTCTGTCGGCCAGATTTCCCGTCCAATTCTCCAAGCGGAAGCCATCTCCGACCCGCAGCACCAAGCCCAGTTTGGGCCGGTCATGCCAGTCGGGAAGCCGCGCCGCCAGATGGTCGAGATTGGCCAGCAAGCGCTGAAACTGGCCGGCCGGGCGCCGCGTCATCGCCGTAAAGCCGGCTTCATCGGCACCGTAAAGACTGATTTGAATCTCGGCCAGCTTGGCGAAGCCGGTCAGCCGATCAAGGCGTTCGGGCGTGGCGGCGGCCAGATTGGTGTAGAAC
>JACQAD010000176.1 GCA_016195125.1 Magnetospirillum sp. | reverse complement strand
GGCGCCAGCGGTCAGGCGGTCACCGCCGATCTGGCCCAGGCCCTGAAGCTGGCCCGGCCCATCGGCGTCCTGGTCAACAATGTCCACAAGGATTCGCCGGCGGCGGCGGCCGGTCTCAGGGATGGCGACGTCATCATCGGCATCGAGGGCCGCGAGGTGGATGATCCCGAAGGCCTGCGTTTCCGCCTCGCCACCCTGGCGGTGGGCGGCGATGCCCGCATCACCATCCTGCGCGGCGGTGCCGAGCGTCAGGTCTGCGTGCGGCTGGTGGCCCCGCCGGAAACGCCGCCCCGCGACCAGACCGAGATCGCCGGGCGCAATCCTTTTGCCGGCGCCACCATCGTCAATCTCAACCCGGCCCTGGACGAGGAGCTTGGTCTCAATTCCGCCGCCACCGGCGTGATGGTGTTGGGGGTCCGGCGGGGCTCGGTGGCCAACCGCATGGGGGTGCAGCCCGGCGACATGATCCTGCGCATCAACGACAAGGCGGTGGGCTCGGTGGTCGAGGCCAAGTCCCTGCTGGGGATCGACGCGCCGCGCTGGGCCATCTCCATTCGCCGGAAGAGGTGGTGGGGCAGGGCCATCTGCTGGCCCCGTCGGCGCCCCTGGGCCGTATGCTGGCGGCTGGCCGGCTGGCCTCGATCATCCTGTGGGGGCCGCCGGGTTGCGGCAAGACCACCATCGCCCGCCTGCTGGCCGAGCGGATTGCCCTGCATTTCGAGCCGCTGAGCGCGGTATTCTCCGGCGTCGCCGATCTGCGCAAGGTGTTCGAGGCCGCCACGGCCAGGAAACTGACCGGTCGGTCTACGTTGCTGTTCGTGGATGAAATCCACCGTTTCAACCGCGCCCAGCAGGACGGCTTCCTACCCTATGTGGAGAACGGCACCGTGGTGCTGGTGGGCGCCACCACCGAGAACCCCTCCTTCGAGCTTAACGGCGCGCTGCTGTCGCGCTCTCAGGTTCTGGTGCTGCATCGCCTCGATGATGCCGCTCTGGATTGTCTGCTGGTCCGCGCCGAGCAGGAATTGGGTCACACTCTGCCCCTGGACGACGACGCTCGCGCCGCCATGCGCGCCATGGCCGACGGCGATGGCCGCTATCTGCTCAATCTGGCCGAGGATCTGGCGTCGCTGCCGCCCAGTCCGATCCTGGATTCAGCGGGTCTGGCCGAGGCGGTGCAGCGGCGCGCTCCCGCCTATGACAAGGACCGCGAGGGCCATTACAACCTGATCAGCGCGTTGCACAAATCCTTGCGCGGCTCCGACACCGACGCGGCGCTGTACTGGATGGCCCGCATGCTGGAAGGGGGCGAGGATCCCCTGTTCATCGCCCGCCGCCTGACCCGCTTCGCCGTCGAGGATATCGGACTGGCCGATCCCCAGGCGGTGGTCCAGGCGGTGGCGGCCTGGGACGTCTTCGAGCGGCTGGGCAGCCCCGAAGGCGAGTTGGCCCTGGCTCAACTGGTGATCTATCTGGGGACGGCGCCTAAGTCCAATGCGGCCTACATGGCCTATAAGGCGGCGCGCAAGGCGGCCAAATCCACCGGCTCGCTGATGCCGCCCAAGCATATCCTCAACGCGCCGACCAAGATGATGAAGAATCTGGGCTATTCCCAGGGCTACCAATACGACCACGACGATCCCGACGGCTTTTCCGGCCAGAATTATTTCCCCGACGAGATGGAACGCACCCGCTTCTACCGGCCGGTGGAACGCGGCTTCGAGCGCGAGGTGAGAAAGCGTTTGGAGTATTGGGACAGGCTGCGGGCGAAGAAGGCGGAATAGGGGAGAGAGGCAAATCGCGCCCCCTCTCCCGCCAGGGGAGAGTGAGCAAAGGGCTCTGGCGGGGCGGCCTACCGCTCCCTGAACGCCTCGTGCCTCAGCTTGATCACCGGCTTGACCAGGAATTCCATCACCGAGCGGGTGCCGGTGTGGATCTCGACGCTGGCCTGCATGCCGGCGCTGATCAGCTGCTTGGTGCTTTCGTCGCCGATATAGGCGCGATCGGTCTGGACCACCACCCGGTAATAGGGTTGGGCGTTGGGGGTCTGGGGCACGGTGGTGTCGGGGGCGACCATGATGACGTCGCCGTCGAGGCCGCCATAGGTGGTGTAGTCATAGGCGCTGATCTTGACGGTGGCGCGCTGGCCCACCTGGACATAGCCGCGATCCATGGGATTGAGCTTGGCGTCCACCTGCAGGCGTTCGTGCAGGGGCACCAGTTCCATGATGGGGTCGCCGGGCTTGACCACGCCGCCGATGGTGTTGGAGCGCATGTTCTTGACGATGCCGTCGATGGGGCTGGTGATCAGGGTGCGCCGCTGCTGGTCGGTGGCCTGGGTGAACAGTTCCTTGGTCCGGGCGATATTGATTTCGGCTTCGCTCATCTCGCTCTGGGCGGTGCGCTGGAAGCGGGCCTGTTCCTCGTCGATGCGGCCTTTGGCTTCCTGCTGGGCGGCCTGGGCGCGGGGGATGGAGGCCCGTACCGAATCGAGCTGGCCCTTCAGATCCTCCATCTGGGCTTCCATCTGGACGTGGTCCATCTTGGAGGCCAGACCGGATTTGATGAGATCCTTGGACATGGCGAAGCGCTCGGTGGCCAGACGCAGGCTGGTGGTGATGGAGCGCTGCTTGGTTTCGTATTCCTGGACTTCCAATCCCTTCTGACGGGCCTGATCGGACAGGACCGACAAGGTGGCGCGCAGGGCCTGACGCCGGGCCTCGAACGAGCGGCGCTCGGATTCCAGCAGGGCCGGCTGGCGCTTGGCTTCCTCCTCGGGGAAGATCACCGGGCGGTCGTGCAACTCGGCCTCGAGGCGGGCGCGCTGGAGCATGTAGCCGTCCAGGCGGGCCTGCAATTCGTCCTTGTTGAGGGAGCTGACCGGCAGGTCGAGCAGGATCAGCGGGGCGCCTTCCTTCACCTCGGCGCCCTCGACCGTCATGATCTCGCGGATGACGCCGCCTTCCAGATGCTGGATGACCTTGACCTTGCCTTCGGGGACGATCTCGCCCTCGGCGATGGCGACTTCGTCCAGATGGGCGATGAACCCCCAGACGATGAAGATGGAGGTCAGCGTCATCACCACGCGGGCCAGGGGGCGCCAGGTGGGCAGGGGATAGGAATTGGCCAGCCGGTACAGGCGATGGCCATGCTCGGGCGCGTGGTAATCCTGAAGGGCGGCCGGCTCCACCGGGTTGAGGGAGGGCAGGAACCAGTCGACGGTCGCCCGCCAGATCCGGCGCGGCCAGGCCCAGATGCCCTGGGGCTGGTTCTCGGGCTCACCTTCCGGGGCGGCGAACAGCCACACCACGAAGCCCCACAGCGCCTTGGTCCGGGCCAGCAGCACTTGACCGGTGGTCGGAGGCGGGCCGGAGGGCGGGCCGCCGGGGCCGCCGCCGCCCATCATGGCGGCCAGGGCCTGCATCATCTGCGCCTGGTCCATCTGGGGCGGCGGCGCGGCCGGATGGGGGGGGGGCGGCTCGGATGGGGGGGGGGGCAAGCGGCGGCGCGGCGGTCATGACTTGCCTCCCACGCCGATATGGACGCCGCCGGCCAGGGGCGTGGCCGGTTGGGCCATCAGGTGGGCGGGCGGTGGTTGCGGCGGCGGCGGGGCCTGGGGCGGGGCCTGGGGCGGGCGGGCTCCGAACAGGCGCTGCAGAGTCTCGGCGGCCGGGCCGGCGGCGGCGACGGCGCCCTTGTCCAGCACCACCACGTCGCGGCAGATGGGCAGCAGCACCGGCGAGTGGGTGACGATGATGATGGTGTGGGTCTTGCCCAACTCGGCCAGGGTATTGCGCAAATCTTCCTCGGCCTGCCGGTCCAGGCTGGCCGAGGGCTCGTCCAGCAGCAGCACCGGCGGATTGCCGATCAGGGCGCGGGCAATGGCGATGCGCTGGCGCTGGCCCGCCGACAGCCTGGACCCGGCCTCGCCGATGGTGGTGGCGTAGCCGTCGGGCAGGTCGACGATATAGTGATGGACGCCGGCGGTCTTGGCGGCCTCCAGGATGGCCTCGTCCTCGCAGCCGGGCGCGCCATAGGCGATGTTGTCGCGGATAGAGGCGTTGAACAGCACGCATTCCTGGGGGACATAGCCCATCCAGCCGGACAGTTCGGCGCGGGTGAACTGGGCGATGTCGCCGCCATCCAGCAGGACGCGGCCCTTGGCGGGGTGGTAAAGGCCGAGGATGATCTTGAGCAGGGTGGTCTTGCCGCTGCCGTTGCGGCCCAGGATGGCGGTGATGCCGTTGG
Source organism: Magnetospirillum sp. (assembly GCA_016195125.1). Lineage (GTDB taxonomy): Bacteria > Pseudomonadota > Alphaproteobacteria > Rhodospirillales > Magnetospirillaceae > Phaeospirillum. Next base: position 1,345 of record JACQAD010000176.1, on the reverse strand, counting down.
GACGGATCTCGAGGCGGTCGATGGCGGAAGCGGCCTGGGATTTCTTGTCGTAGGCGAAGGAGATGTCCTCGAGGGCCAGAAGACCGCTGGGGCGTTCGCGCTTGATGCCACTGGCGCGGCGTTCCTCGCCCTCGGCGAAGACCTCGCCCAGACGCTCCACCGACTGGCGGAAGGAGGCGAAGCTCTTCCAGGCGCCCACCAGCTGGTTGATGGGGCCGTACAGGCGCGATGACAGCATGTTGCAGGCCACCAAGGAGCCCATGGTCAGGTCGTGGTCCATGATGAACACGGCGCCCACCGTGGTCAGCGCCACGCTGCCCAGCATGGTCAGCATCTGGCCCAGGTTGACGTAGCCGTCGGCGATGGCGCCGCGCTGGATGGATTGCTCGATGGTCCCGGCCTGACGCTCCTCCCAGATGGGACGGATGGCGCGGTCCAGGGCGACCGCCTTGACGGTGGCGCGGCCGGCGATGATCTCGGCCACCAGGGCGTCGCGGGCCTGGGCGACGTTCTTTTCCTTGCCGGTGCTCTCCTTCATGGCGCCGCCGGATTTCCAGGCCAGCACCAGGAAGGCCACGAACAGCAGCACGAAGACCATGGCCAGGGGACGGCCGATGACGAAGATCACCCCCAGGAAGATGAAGACGAAGGGCAGGTCGGCCAGCAGGATGGCGGTGGCGCCGGAAACGGTGTTGCGTATGCCGTCCACGTCGCGGAACAAGGTCTGCCAGAACGAGGCCGGGCGGCTTTCCAGGGCGCGCAGCGGCAGGTGCATGATCTTGTCGAACAGCTTGGTGCCGATCTCCACGTCCAGGCGCAGCGCCGCCGTCTGCATCATGCGTCCGCGCGAGGTGCGGATGATCCAGTCGAAGGCCAGCAGGAAGCCGACCCCGATCACCAGCCCCTTCAGGGTGGCGACGCCGTTATGGCCGATCACCCGGTCATAGACCTGCATCACGAAGATGGGAACCGCCAGGGCCATCAGATTGATGAACAGGGAGGCGGTCAGCAATTCCCGCATCACCGGGCGCAGCGGCTCGATGATCGGTTTCAGCCAGGATGTCTTGTCGGTGCTCATCGGCGCCGATTGTTACCTCCCCGGCGGCGGATGCCAAGGGAAACTGCGTCGGAAAGGAGGGGATGCGAATAAAGGGCGGCGGCAACCGGCGTCGTCATGACCTGTGGCATAGGTGGAAACACCACAACGTGGATTTGGTATCCATGATTTGGTAATCTTTTTTGACAATAATCAACGCTCGAAGATTTTTCCCTCAAGAGGTGTTCGCAATTGAACCCGCCGAGGGCTTCAGGAGGGGGATGAAGGGATGTCGGGAGCCAAGACGTC
>JACQAD010000175.1 GCA_016195125.1 Magnetospirillum sp. | reverse complement strand
GGCCGGTCTTGCCGGCCAGGGGCTTGCCCACGGCGCGCACAGAGGTGCCGGTGCCGCGCTGGACCACGCCTTCGAGGATATTGACCATCTGATAGGCCGAGACCGGGTCCACCAGCTGCTCGCGGATATCGGGCAGGACCGGCATGTCCTGGCCGCTGTAGCGGTTGGCCGAACAGCCCTCGCAGAAGCGCAGATCATGGCTGAAAATGGTCTTGCCGGTGCGGTCCTGGATGCGGTCGATGACCGTGGGCCGCACCTTCTTGCCGCCATTGACCAGCATGGCATAGGCGGCGGTGAGCTTCAGCGGCGTGGTCTCGCCGGCACCGAGCGCCATGGACAGCTGCCGGGGCAGGCTCTCGTAGATGCCGAAGCGCTGGGCGTAATCGGCCACCTTCTCCATGCCCAGGGCGTCGGCCAGACGCACGGTCATCAGATTGCGCGACTTCTCGATCCCGACCCGCAGGGTGGTCGGCCCCAAGTAATCATCGTGGTAGTTCTTGGGCCGCCACAGGGGCAGGCCGGGACCTTGCGGCAGGGCGATGGGGGCGTCCAGCACCAGCGACGACGGCGTATAGCCGCTTTCCAGCGCCGCCAGATAGATGAACGGCTTGAAGGACGAGCCCGGCTGGCGCATGGCCTGGGTGGCGCGGTTGAACTGGCTCTTGGAATAGGACCAGCCGCCGACCATGGCCATGACGCGCCCGGTATGGGGATCGATGGCCACCAGGGCGCCCTCGATCTTGGGCACCTGACGCAGCGAGAAGGTGCCGGCGGGATAGGCCTTGCCGTCCTCGCCCTTGGCCACCGGCTCCACCAGGATGACGTCGCCCTGGGCCAGGGCATCGCCGGGACGGCGGGGCAGAGGACCGAGTCCCTGCTTCTCCAGATTGGGGCGCGCCCATTTCATCTCGGCGAAGGGCAGGCGGCCGGTGCGATTGCCGTTGAGGCCCAGCGTCGCCTCGTGATCGTTGAGGCCGACCACCACCGCGTTCTCCCAGCCTTCGGCGCCGCCGGGACGGGGGACCGAGGCCAGCAGCTGCGGCCAGGTGGGGCCGGCGGTGATGCGGGTGATGGGACCGCGATAGCCGTGACGGCGGTCGTATTGGAACAGGCCTTGACGCAACACCTTGGAGCCGACGGCCTGGAGGTGGGCGTCCATGGAGGCGCGGACCACCAGCCCGCCCTTGTACAGGGCGTCCTCACCGTACTTGGCCTGAATCTCGCGGCGGATATCCTCGGCGAAGTAATCGCCCCCCTGGGTGGCCTCGATCTCCTTGCGCGGACGGACCTCCAGCGGCATGGCGACGAAGGCCTGGTACTCGGACTGGCTGATCTTGCCGTCCTCGTACAGGCGCCCGATCACCCAGTCGCGACGATCCTTGGCCGCCTGGGGATGGCGGTAGGGATTGTAATTGTTGGGCGCCTTGGGCAGGGCCGCCAGAAAGGCACATTCGGCCACGGACAGCTCGTCCAGGCCCTTGTCGAAATAATTGAGCGCCGCCGCCGCCACGCCATAGGCACCGCCACCCAGATAGATCTCGTTGAGATACAGTTCGAGAATGTGGTCCTTGGAGAAGGTCCGTTCGATGCGGAAGGCCAGGATGGCCTCCTTGACCTTGCGCTCGATGGACACTTCGTTGGTCAGCAGGAAGTTCTTGGCCACCTGCTGGGTGATGGTCGAGGCGCCCACCGGCCGCTTGTCGCCGCCCATGCCGCGATTGCGGGCATTGACCACGATGGCCCGCGCGATGCCCACGGGATCGACGCCGGCATGGGAGTAGAAGTTCTTGTCCTCGGCCGACAGGAACGCATCCTTCACCAGCTGGGGAATCACCGGCAGCGGCACGAAGACCCGCTTCTCCACCGCGTATTCCGCCACCAGACGACCGTCACCGCCATAGACGCGGGTGGTGATGGGCGGCTCGTAATGGGCCAGCTGATGATAATCGGGCAGGCCCCGGCCGTAATGCCAGAACACGAACAGCGTCCCGCCCGCGGCCGCGATGGCCAGCAGGATCAGAAGGCTGAACACTCCAAGCAGGAAGCGAAACATGGTGGCAAATACCTCAAGGGCTGCCCGGTGGTATCCCTTCCGAGGCTCCGCCGTCAAGTAGGGAGGGAGTCAACGCCAGGGCTTGGCCGGTTGTCTCGGCCACGGCCGGAACCGGGAAGAGGAATGCCAGAAGGGCGAGTACCCTGCGCACCTAGGGCCGCTTGGCCTTGAGATTGGGCGGGAAGAACCGTTCCACCGCCTTGGCGATGGTCTTGGCCAAACGGGCGCGGTATTGCGGCTGGCGCAGCATCTTCTCTTCGGCCTCGTTGGAGAGATAGCCCATCTCCACCAGCACCGCCGGCACATCCGGCGCCTTCAGCACGGCGAAGCCGGCGAAGCGGTGGGTGTTGTCCAGCACATCCATCTCCTGGCCGACCTCGTCCACCAGTTCGGTGGCGAACCCGGCCGAGCGGTTCATGGTCTCGCGCTGGGCCAGATCGATCAGGATGCCGGCCACGTCGGCGGATTCGTGGGTCAGGTCGATCCCGGCGATGAGATCGGCCTTGTTTTCCTTTTCCGCCAGCGCCTGCGCCTCGGCATCCGAGGCGTTGCGCGACAGGGTATAGACCGACAGGCCCCGGATATTCGGGCTTTGCACCGCGTCGGCATGCAGCGAGATGAACAGATCGGCCCCCTGGGCGCGGGCGATGGCGACCCGCTCGCGCAGACGGATGAAGACGTCGCGGTCACGGGTCAGGTGCACCCGATAGCGCCCGTTCTTCTCCAGCATGGCCTTGAGCTCGCGGGCCATGGCCAGGGTGATGTGCTTTTCGTAGATGCCGGAAACGCCGGTGGCACCGGGATCGACGCCGCCATGGCCGGGATCGATGACGATGACCGGCACGCCGTCCTTGGCCTTGGCGACGCTTTCCATGGTGGGAGCCACCGCCTGGGCGGCAGGCTGAGACGGGACCGGGGCCGGGGCGACCGCCGGGGACGCGACAGGAGCGGCCGGCGGCGACGGCCGCTCCGGCGGCGGCGGCATGGGCGCCGACAGCATGGGCAGGCCACCGGGACCGCGAACCGGCTTCTCCACCGGTACCGGAGGATGCTCGGCAACGGCCGGGGGTGGCGATGGGGCGGCGGTGACGGGTTCGGGCGGCAGGGAGAGGGTGGCCGGGGCCGGCGCCGCGTTGGGGCTGGTGACGACGATGCGGCTGGACGGGGCCACCGGCTGAGCGGCCTCGAGGGCGGGCTCGGCCCGAACCTCCTCTACCGGGGGCGGCGGCGGCACCACCTTGAGCGGCTTGACGGCGGGAGCGGCCTTGGTCACGCCCGGCGGCGGACGCAATACCGGCGCCTTGGCGCCTTCTATTCCGGCCATGAAAATGTCACGGGTGGTTTCGGACAGATCGACCACCAGGCGATGCCCCATGCCGTCGCGGGGCGGTATGATGAAGGCGCTCTTGACGGTGGCCGGCTTGCGCAGGTCGAGCACGAGGCGGCCATCCTCGACGCGCATGCCGTTGACGGCGCCCCAGGGCTTGGCGATCCCCGGAGCCCCAACCCAATCGGCGCCGGCCAGATCGATGGAGATGCGGTAGGGATCGGCCAGGGCGGTGATCTTGAAGGCGACTGAATCCGACAGGTCGACCACGAAACGGGTGACGCCCTCGCCATGTACGCCCAGGCGAGCCCCCGAGGCGCTGGCAGCCAAGGCCGGCGGCACCAACGCGCCAAGCCCCAGCATCAACGCCAGGACCATCATCGCCATACGGAGAGCGTTGCGTCGCCTCATCTGCCTCATCGTCACCGGCCAGTGGGGAATCATCAAACAGCTATACCGCAGACGCAGACTCAAGCTCAACCCAAAACGCATTGATTCCGAAGACTCTTCTGTGATCACCTGCCGACTGGACCGCAATTGGTGACAAGAGCGTGGCAACGGCTTCACAAGACCGTTGTCGAATTGACTCGCTGCGGCTATTTTGACTGCCCATGAGCTCGCAATTTCCGAGAGTCCGATTCTGGACGACGCCGTCACGGCCCTTCGCAGGTTACGCGATGCCGGCGACGCGCCATCTCTCGGCCTGCGACGCCAGACTAGAATTCGAAGCCGGGTGTATCCGCCCGCGATCAGGTTTCCGCCGAATGATGCCCGTTTCCATTTCCTGGATCGAGGACTCTTCCCGAGGCGCCGCCGGCCTTGCCGGCGGACCAAGTGATCGCGCGTGCCTGCACGCCGTCTTCGCTGGATCAGACAGCGGCTCGCATGCGTTCATCGCGTCGCGGGCGGCGCCACGGAGATATGGACTTAATGGTCAAGCGTATGTTGATCGACGCCACCCACCCGGAGGAGACCCGGGTCGTGGTG
>JACQAD010000203.1 GCA_016195125.1 Magnetospirillum sp. | reverse complement strand
GACTACACCTTCACCCCCAATGCCGGCGCCGCCGGGCTGGGGGCCGGACTCAAGGTCACCGACAGCTTCTCGGTCACCGTCTCCGACGGCCATGGCGGCACCGCCACGGCGCAGGTGGGGGTGAATATCACCGGCAGCAATGACGGCCCGGTGGTCAATACCGTGGTTGGCGGCACCGGTGATGAAAGCATCACCAGCGCCAATACCGTGGTGACCGGCCATATCGGGGCCAGTGACGTGGATGTGGGCGATACCCTGTCCTACACCGTCGCCAGCGGCGGCACCCATCACGGCACCCTGGCGGTCAACGCCAACGGTGATTTCACCTTTACCGCCCAGGACAGCAACTGGCACGGCACCGACAGCTTTACCGTCGCCGTCGCGGACGGCCATGGCGGCAGCGTCAACCAGACCGTCAACATCACCGTCAATGCCCAGGCCGACGCGGCGACCATCAATGCCGCCGATGCCAGCCTGAGCTCTCAGGGCAGCGTTTCGACCACCATCTCCTCCAGCGACGCCTTTTTCGAGGGTGACGCCCGCAACGACGTCATCACCGGCAGCAGCGGCAACGATCTGATCTATGGCGATACCTCGGACGGCTCCATCTCCGCCACGGTCGTCCTCGACATCAAGGCGACGGCCGTTTCCGGCGAGTCGGTGAGTTCCATCACCCTGTCCAACGTGCCCGGCGACGCGGTTCTCAACCACGGCGTCCAGAATGCCGACGGCACCTGGACCCTGACCCAGGGCGACCTCACCGGCCTGACCATGACGTCATCGTCGGGCATGGGCGGAGACATCAACATCGCCGTGACGACCATGGACGGCACCTCCACCCATGTGACCACCGATACCATGAACGTCTCGTTCGCGGGCGGGTTCAACGACACCATCACCGGCGGTGCCGGGGCCGATACCATGTATGGCGGCGCCGGCAACGATGTGTTCAAGGTCGAGGGCACCACCGCCGGCGTGGGCGATATCTACGACGGCGGCAGCGGCTCGGATACCATCCTGGGCGGTACCGGCAACGATACCTTCTACGTGAACAGCAACCTCACCAACGTCCATTCCATCGAGGTCATCGACGGTGGCGCGGGCACCAATGTGTTGCAGGGCGGCAGCGGCAACGACAATCTTGATTTCTCGGGCATGACGCTCAAGAACATCACCTCCATCGATGCCGGTGCCGGTAACGATACCATCACCGGTTCGGCCGGGGCCGACAATATCCAGGCCGGTGCCGGCGACGACACCGTGATCGCCATCGGCGGTCACACTGCCGGCGACGTCTATGACGGCGGTACCGGCACCGATACCCTCAACGTCGATCTGGACCCCAGCCAGTATACCCAGGCGGTGCGCACGGAATTGATGAGCTTCGCCAGCTTTGCCGCCGATTCGGCCAATGCCGGCAAGCCCTTTACCTTCAACAGCCTGGGTGGCCTCAAGGTTACCAATTTCGAGCAATTGCGGGTGACCGTGGATGGTGACGACGTCGATCTCAACCATCCGCCCGAGGTGCACGACGTCACTCATAGCTATAGCGGCAACCATGCCGACGGGACCGTGCATGCCGTGGATCTCGACCACGATACGCTCAGCTACTCGTTCGGCACCAATGCCAACGGTTCGCCCATCACCTCGCTGGCGACGGCCCATGGGACCGTGACCATCGACAGCAGCACCGGCGATTATCACTTCACCGCCACCGACCCCAATTACAAGGGCACCGACCAGTTCAACGTCACGGTCAAGGACGGCATGGGCGGTTCGGTCAGCCAGAAGGTGACCCTGGACTTCAATCCAGGTGACGACGCCACCGTGGTGAGCGGGCCGACGGTACTGGATGGCACCACCGAGGACACCCAGGTCTTCATCCGGGCCGACCAATTGCTGGCCAATGCCACCGACGTGGACAATACCCTGCATGTGACCAATCTCAGCGCCACCGACGCCGGCGGCCATACGGTCGGGACTTTCGTTGCCGCAACCGATGCCCAGGGGCATGAGGGCTTTGCCTTCAATCCCAACGCCAATTTCGGCGGCGACGTCACCATCAATTACGATGTGGTGACCGATACCGGCATTGCCACCCATACCAGCGGATCGCTGCATGTGGAGGCGGTGGCCGATGCGGCGACCCTGGACGTCTCCATCGGCGCCACCGGGGCCAGCACTGCCCATATGGGCAACGACAGCCGCGTCCTGACCATGTACGTCAACGATGCCAATACCGGCGGCAGCGCGGGCTTTGACCTGATGCTGGGCAGCACCAATCTCGGTCACTTCACCGTCGGCAAGACCTCCAACTACTCAACCCTGTCCACCACCCTCAGCCAGGCCAATCACGACCTGCTGCTGGGTGGAGCCGATCTCAAGATTGTCTCGACCACCTCGAGCCAGGATCTGAAGGTGGACAAGATCGTCATGGACGGCGTCACCTTCCAGGCGGAGGGGGCGGCAATCGGCGGCTCAGTGACCTACGGATATTCATCCAGGACCGGCATCGCCTCGGAACGCCTGAATTACTCGGGCGATTCCCTGACCTTCGACATGGACTCGCAGGTGACTCATACCGCCTCGGGCTATCATGTGGATATCACCGGCAACCTGACCGATACCGACGGGTCCGAGCATCTGAGCTACCACATCGATGCCCTGGCCTCGGGGGCTACCCTTACCTACGGCACCAACGGCGTCGGGACCGAGGGTACCCTGGTGCATAACACCGATGGCAGCTATGACTTCAATGTGGATGCCAGCCATTACGACGGCGCCGTCTCCCTGAACCTGAACGTGGCCCAGGGCACCAGCGGCTTTGATGTTCACGTCACCGCCGTCAGCGCCGCGAGCAGCAATCTCGACACGGCTTCGGTTCTGGATGCGGCCCATTGCGACGGGGCCGTCGGCGGCGGCTCGTCGCTGCCCGGCGTCACCCTGGTGGGCAATGCCGGCAACGACCTGCTCAACGGCACCAGCGGTGATGACCTGCTGCTGGGCGGCAAGGGCGGAGCCGATTACCATTACAGCGGTGGCAGCCATGGCGGCCATTGTGGAGATATCGTGGCCTCGTCCACCAACGACGTCATCAATGGCGGCGACGGCAACGACGTGATCTTCGGTGACGCCAAGCTGGCCAATGGTCAGATCATGGTGACCGGCGCCGGCAACGACATCCTCGACGGCGGTGCCGGCAACGACACCATCCATGGCGGCGGCGGCAACGACACCATCCATGGCGGATCGGGCGACGACATCATGTTCGGCGACCAGGGCGCCGACACCTTCCTGTTCGATTTCGGTTTCGGCCATGATGTGGTCGATGGCGGGCGTTCGTCCACCTGGACCGACACGATCGACATGACCCATGATACTCAGATCGCTTCGGTCAGCATCGAAGGTGTCAGTGGCTGGGCCGTGTCGGTTGATACCCAAGGCCACCATGTGGCTCAGGCCATCAATCCAGCGGCCCATGACGCCAACGGTACCGTGGTGGTCACCAATCATGACGGCAGCCATGACACCATCGAGTTCCACAATGTGGAAAAGATCAGCTGGTAATCCTGGAGAGGCTGAAATAGGAGGGGCCGCCTGCGGGCGGCCCCTTTTTTGTCGGAGGAAGATAAGGTGAGCATGGAACGGATCGGCCGCTATGTGGTCACCCGCTTTCTGATTCAGACCGCGTTTGCGCGACTGTATCTGGCCGCCGACATGCAACTTGGCCGTTCCGTGGTCATCAAGGTCTTCGCTGTCGACAACGACGCTCCCGAGCCGCCGTTCAGTCGTGACGAGTGGAGGCGACGCTTCGTGGCCGAGGGGCGGATCATGGCCCGCCTCGACCATCCCCATATCCTGGCCATCCACGAGACCGGCAGCCTGGACGACGGGATTCCATTTCACGTCCTGCCCCTGATGGCCTGCAATCTGCCTCGCCTGATCGGCTTTGACGCTCCCGAATCGGTGATTCCGAGCCTGCCCGAGGAGGAACGGCCCAAATCCCTGCCCCTGGCGGAGTGCTTACCGATTTTGCGGGGTGTCCTGGCCGCACTGGCCTATCTGCATGCGCGCCGGATCATTCATCGCGACGTCAAGCCCAACAACGTGCTGCTGAGTGCGCGTGAGAGCGGTGTGGCCAAATTGTGCGATTTCGGCTTTGCCCGGGTGGGGGAGGCGGCCGACACCGATCCTCGCGCCTGGATCGGCACTCCTGACTTCATCAGCCCGGAGCAGGCCCAGGGCGCCGGCGGGGTCAGCGACCGCACCGACGTGTATTCGGCGGGGGTTCTGGCCTATCGCATGCTGAGCGGGCGCCTGCCGTCGGTCCCGGGCGTCGGCCTGCCCAGCGACCTGCCGCCCTGGCTGGCCGATCTGGTTATGGCCGCCATGGCGGCCGAGCCATCCCGGCGTCCCAGCGCCGAAGAGATGCTGAGATGGTTGATTTCCGGCGCGCGGCCTTGACCGAGTCCGGCGGCATGGCTAGGGTTGCGACAATTTCGCGACAACCAGCCGAACGGTGAATTCCCATGGGCATAGTCGGGGCCAAGAAGCCGAGCTTCCAGAGCCTGATCCTTACCCTGCAGGCCTTCTGGGCCGAGCAGGGCTGCGTCATCCTCCAGCCTTACGACATGGAGGTGGGGGCGGGAACCTTCCATCCGGCGACCACGCTGAGAGCGTTGGGACCGGATCACTGGAAATGCGCCTATGTGCAGCCATCGCGCCGGCCCAAGGATGGCCGCTATGGCGAGAATCCCAACCGGTTGCAGCATTACTACCAGTATCAGGTTCTGCTGAAGCCCTCGCCGCCCAATGCCCAGGAATTGTACCTGGAGAGCTTGAGGCGCCTGGGCGTCGATCCCCTGGCCCATGACATCCGCTTTGTGGAAGACGATTGGGAGAGCCCGACCCTGGGAGCCTGGGGCCTGGGCTGGGAAGTGTGGTGCGACGGCATGGAAGTCACCCAGTTCACCTATTTCCAGCAGGTGGGCGGCATCGAATGCGACCCGGTGGCGGTGGAGCTGACCTACGGGCTGGAGCGTCTGGCCATGTACATCCAAGGGGTGGAGAACGTCTACGACCTGGATTTCAACGGTGACGGCGTCACCTATGGCGACGTCTTCCTGCAGGCCGAGAAGGAATATTCCGCCCATAATTTCGAGCATGCCGATACCGACATGCTGCTGCAGCACTTCCTGGACGCCGAGAAGGAATGCCAGAACCTGCTGGCGGCGGGGGTGGCGCTGCCGGCCTATGACCAATGCATCAAGGCCAGCCACCGCTTCAATCTGCTCGATGCCCGCGGCGTCATCTCGGTGACCGAGCGCCAGGCCTATATCGGCCGTGTCCGTGCCCTGGCCAAGGCCTGCTGCGAAGGCTGGCTGGCATCACGTGCCCCCAAGGAGGCCTAAGGAATGGCCGAGTTCCTGCTTGAAATCCTCTCCGAGGAAATTCCCGCCCGTATGCAGGCCCGCGCCGCCGACGATCTGCATTCGCTGGTCACCGACGGTCTGTCCAAGAACGGCATCACCTTCGACGCGGCCCGTTCCTATGTGACGCCGCGCCGTCTGGTGCTGGTCATCGAGGGCCTGCCCGAGGCCGGTCCCGATGTCTCCGAGGAGAAGCGCGGCCCCCGTGTCGGCTCGCCGGCCCAGGCCATGGACGGCTTTCTCAAATCAACCGGCATGGCGCTCGACGAGTTGGAGCAGCGCGATACCGGCAAGGGGGTGTTCTATTTCGCGGTGATCAACCGCAAGGGCCGCCCTACCGCCGAGGTCTTGAAGGAATCGGTGGAAACGGCCATGGCCGGCTTCCCCTGGCCCAAGTCCCAGCGTTGGGGCGCCAATACCGTGCGCTGGGTCCGCCCCATCTCGTCCATCCTGGCGTTGTTCGACGGCCAGGTCGTACCGGTGAGCTTTGGCCCCATCTCCGCCGGAGACATCACCGCCGGGCATCGGTTCCTGGTACCGGAGAGCTTCCGCGTCAAGGATTTCGCCGATTACCTCAATCGCCTACGTCACGCCAAGGTCATGCTCGACCCGGTTGAGCGGCGCCACGCCATTCTGTCGGGGGCCGAGGCCCTGGCGGCGGCCGAGGGGTTGACGCTCAAGGCTGATGACGGTCTGTTGGCCGAAGTCACCGGCCTGGTGGAATGGCCGGTGCCGCTGGTGGGCTCCATCGATGACAAGTTCATGGATGTTCCCGCCGAGGTGCTGATCACCTCCATGCGCTCGCACCAGAAGTATTTCAGCCTGCTCAAGGCCGACGGCTCCCTGGCGCCGCGCTTTATCGTCATCTCCAACATGGAGGCCAATGACGGTGGCAAGGCCGTGGTGGCCGGCAATCAGCGGGTTCTGCGCGCCCGCCTGTCCGACGCCAAGTTCTTCTGGGATACCGACCGCCGCCATCGGCTGGATTCCCGCCTGCCCAAGCTGGCGGAGCGGACCTTCTATGCCAGTCTGGGCACCGTCGCCGACAAGGTGGAGCGCATCACCGCCCTGGCCGGCAATATCGCCGGCATGATCGGTGCCGATATCCCCTCGGCCGAGCGGGCGGCAAAGCTGGCCAAGGCCGATCTGTCGTCGGAACTGGTGGGCGAGTTCCCGGAGCTCCAGGGCCTGATGGGGCGCTATTATGCCCTGAACGATGGCGAGAAGGCCGAGGTGGCCGATGCCATCGCCGCCCATTACTCGCCGGTGGGGCCGTCCGACGCCTGCCCCACGGCGCCGGTCTCGGTGGCCGTGGCCCTGGCCGACAAGGTGGATTCCCTGGTGGGGTTCTTCGCCATCAACGAAAAGCCCACCGGGTCCAAGGATCCGTTCGCCCTGCGCCGGGCCGCCCTTGGCATGATCCGGCTGATCCTGGAGAATGGCCTGCGCCTGGGCCTGTCCCAGGTGTTTTTCCTGTCCTCGGGCTTCTATCATTCCAAGCTGGAGCATTCGCCCGGCGAGGTGGCCTCTGATCTGCTCAACTTCTTCGCCGACCGCTTAGCGGTGGCGTTGAAGGAGAAGGGGGTTCGTCACGATCTGATTACCGCCATCTTCTCCCTGGGGGGCGAGGACGATCTGGTGCGATTGCTGAAGCGGGTCGAGGCTCTGGGGGCTTTCCTGGACTCCGACGACGGCGCCAATCTGCTGATCGCCTATCGCCGCTCGAGGTGGATCAGTCGGTGGAATCGGCGTTGAAGGACGAGGATTTCGCCACTGCCATGGCGGCGCTGGCGCGCTTGCGCCGACCGGTGGATTCATTCTTCGACAAGGTGACGGTCAACGCCGATGAGCCCAGCCTGCGGGTGAACCGTCTCAAGCTGCTGGCCATGATCGGTGCGGCCATGGGGCATGTGGCGGACTTTTCCAAGGTCGAGGGATAGCTTCAGGGGGGGGGGTACCCCCCCCTGGTCTTATTCGGTTTTGAGAGTGAGCGGCTCGAGAAGCTTGCTCAAATCAACATCCTTGGGATCGAAATCGGCGAGATCCCTGTCGCGGGCGCCGGGCTTCGGCTTCCACAGATCGAGCAAGAGGGGGCGGGTACCCGGATCGGCCTTCAAGGCCGCTTCGACCTGGCTAATGGCATTGCTTCTGGCCGAGGCCACCACCTCGTCATAGACGCCCCCCTCCCTCACCATCAGGTGGGAGTATTGCTGCCCGTAGGCGCAGGCGAACCACACATGGAAGATACCGCGCCGTTCCTCTTCGATGGTGTCGTTCAGTTGCTTGCCCAATTGAATGGCTTTGGCGAACCCGTCCGGCGGGGGCTCGTAAAGGGCGTAGAACATATCCAGCAATTGATTGCCGGGCAGGCTGACCTTGCTTCTGATCTTGTTGGCATCCTCGATTCGGCCCAGGGCGATGTAGACCGCCGCCAGGGCCTGGGAGTATTCCTTATTTTCCGGTTCCGACCTAAGGGCGGATTCCAATGCCACGACCGCCTCGTTCAGCATGTTCGCGCGGGCATGGGCAACGCCCCAGGCGGCAATCTGTTGGGGCGTCGAAAGCTTTTCCAAAGGAACGCTCAAGAGCGCCTTGTCCGCCTCCGCGACCTCCGCATTGGGGGCCGGGGCGACAACGAATCCGTGTTCACTGTCGGTCGATGGCTTGACGTCCAGTCCCTTGGACAGAATGGTCTCGGATTGTCCTTGGGTCATGCTGCGGTCGAATTTGGTGAATAACTGGCTGAGCAGGGTTCTTGTCCCCACATAGCCGATCCAGAACCCGCCGGCGGTGAAGTACACGAAGATGGCGGCCGCCAGAAGCTGGCCGCCCATGGGCCAACCGAACCCAAAGGTGTTCAGCTTCCCCGCCGATTGCCAGACATAGGACGGAAGGGTGGTCAGGCCGGTTAGGGTGACGCCCACGATGGTCTTGGTCAGCCAGTCCGAAATCTCTTCCAGATTGGTGTTGACCTTGCCCATGGGGCGGCTGCCGCCACCGGAACCGGTCTCTGGGATGGCCTGCGGCACCGATTTGGGGATTCCGAACAACAGGCCGAAAATCCAGCCGCCCACTGCTGACGCACCGGCAAAGATCAGCCCGAGCCCCAATACGCGCAATGCTATGCCGAACTCACCGGTATTTAGGCCGGCGGCAAAGGAGGAGGCCAGGATGGAGGTGATGCCGACCGAGAAAAAGCGGATGGAAAACCAGTCGATAACAGCCCCGGAATCGAGATTGCGTATGACACTTGACCATGTAAAGCGAAGAGTGTCTGGCATGGCTGTCTATCCGTTTGCTTGCAAACTTAGTATTGAGCGTAAAAATGGTTGCCGTCAATCGCTTGTGGGGTTGTGGCGGCGGCGTGGGGCAATTGAGGACTTGCGGTCACCACGCATCTAGGCAGCACGCCACCGATCGGTCATGATACGAGCCATCCTTCCGAAGGGAGATCTTCGGACCTACAGTTGCGTAATACGAGGGCGGTCATGACGAAATGGGTCTACAGCTTCGGTGGCGGCAAGGCCGAGGGCCGTGCGGACATGAAGAACCTGTTGGGTGGCAAGGGCGCCAACCTGGCGGAGATGAGCAACCTGGGCGTTCCGGTCCCCCCCGGCTTCACCATCAGCACCGAGGTCTGCACCTATTACTACGGCAATGGTGAGACCTATCCCGAGACCTTGAAGCACGAGGTTCTGGCCGCGCTGGGCCGGGTCGAGGAGATTATCGGCCTCAAGTTCGGCTCGACCGCCGACCCGCTGCTGGTGTCGGTGCGATCGGGGGCGCGGGCCTCCATGCCGGGCATGATGGACACCATCCTCAATCTCGGCCTCAACGACCTGTCGGTGGAGGGGCTGGCCAAGCGTTCGGGCGATCCCCGTTTCGCCTATGATTCCTATCGCCGCTTCATCCAGATGTATTCCAACGTCGTGCTGGGCATCGACCACCATAATTTCGAGGAGATCCTCGACGAGGCCAAGGACGACAAGGGCGTCAGCCAGGATACCGACCTCACCGCCGACGATCTCAAGAAGGTGGTGGCCAAGTACAAGGACAAGGTCAAGGAACAGCAGCAGGGCAAGCCCTTTCCCCAGGACGTCCACGAGCAGCTGTGGGGCGCCGTCGGCGCCGTGTTCGGTTCGTGGATGAACCAGCGCGCCATCACCTATCGCCGCCTGCACGACATCCCTGCCGAATGGGGCACCGCCGTCAACATCCAGTCCATGGTGTTCGGCAATATGGGCGCGGATTGCTCCACCGGCGTCTGCTTCACCCGCAATCCGTCCACCGGCGACAACGAGTTCTATGGCGAGTTCCTGGTCAATGCCCAGGGCGAGGATGTGGTTGCCGGCATCCGTACCCCCCAGCAGCTGACCCTGGCGGGCAAGAACGCCCAATCCTCGGACCTGCCGGCCATGGAAGAGTGCATGCCCGAGGTGTTCAAGGAATTGAACGCCATCCGCCACAAGCTGGAGGCGCATTACAAGGATATGCAGGACATGGAGTTCACGGTTCAGCAGAACCGTCTGTGGATGCTCCAGACCCGCACCGGCAAGCGCACCACCAAGGCGGCGCTGAAGATCGCCGTCGACATGGCCCGCGAGGGCCTGATCACCCGCAAGGAGGCCATCAAGCGCATCGACCCGGCCTCTCTGGATCAACTGCTCCACCCCACTCTCGACCCCAAGGCGCCGCGCACCATGCTGGGCCGTGGCCTGCCGGCCTCGCCCGGAGCCGCCTCGGGCAAGGTGGTGTTCTCGGCCGAGGACGCCGAGGATTGGGTCAAGAACCGCAAGGAGCGGGTGATCCTGGTCCGCATCGAGACCTCGCCCGAGGATATCGGCGGCATGCATGTCTCCGAGGGCATCCTGACCACCCGTGGCGGCATGACCAGTCACGCCGCCGTGGTGGCGCGCGGCATGGGCACGCCCTGCGTCGCCGGTGCCGGCGAGATCCGCGTCGATTACGCCGCCAAGACCATCAAGGTGGCCGGCAAGGTGGTGGGCGAGGGTGACGTCATCACCCTGGACGGTTCCACCGGCGAGGTCTTCATCGGCGCCGTCGCCACCATCCAGCCCGAGCTGACCGGCGATTTCGGCACCTTGATGGAATGGGTGGACACCATCCGCACCTTGAAGGTCCGCGCCAATGCCGAGACGCCGCTGGACGCCGCCACCGCGCGCAAGTTCGGGGCCGAGGGCATCGGCCTGTGCCGGACCGAGCATATGTTCTTCGACCCCAAGCGCATCATCGCCATGCGCGAGATGATCCTGGCCGAAACCGAGAAGGGCCGCCGCACCGCCTTGGCCAAGCTGCTGCCCTATCAGCGTCAGGACTTCATCGAGCTGTTCGAGATCATGCAGGGCCTGCCGGTGACCATCCGCCTGCTGGACCCGCCGCTGCACGAATTCCTGCCCCATTCCGAGGAGGAGATCGCCGAGGTCGCCAAGGAAGCCGGGGTGGATCCGTCAATGGTCAAGGCCCGCAACGCCGCCCTGCACGAGAGCAATCCCATGCTGGGTCATCGCGGTTGCCGTCTGGGCATCACCTATCCGGAAATCTACGAGATGCAGGCCCGTGCCATCTTCGAGGCGGCGGTGCATGTGTCGCGCGACACCGGCCGTACCGTGGTGCCCGAGATCATGATCCCCCTGGTGGGCGCCAAGAAAGAACTCGATCTGCTCAAAACCAGTATCGACAAGGAAGCCGAGACGGTCTTCGCCGAGCAGCAATACTCGGTCAAGTACATGGTCGGCACCATGATCGAGCTGCCCCGTGCCGCTCTGCTGGCCGGTGAGATCGCCCAGACCGGCGAGTTCTTCTCGTTCGGCACCAACGATCTGACTCAGACCACCTTCGGCATGAGCCGTGACGATTCCGGGCCGTTCATCGAGGTCTATCGCGCCAAGGGCATCTATGAGCACGACCCCTTCGCCAGCCTGGATCAGCCCGGCGTGGGGGAACTCATCAAGATCGCCGCCGAGCGCGGTCGTGCCACCCGGCCCGGCCTCAAGCTCGGGATTTGCGGCGAGCATGGCGGCGATCCGGCCTCCATTCATTTCTGCCAGGGGGCCGGCCTCGATTACGTGTCCTGCTCGCCCTACCGCGTGCCCATCGCCCGTCTGGCGGCGGCACAGGCGGCTCTGGGCGGCTCGTCTTCTTCAGGGACCGCCTGATCGCTCATGTCACTCGGGTGAAAAGGGCCTCTCGGGGCCCTTTTCTATTTTCTGACACTGGAATCCCGTGGGGAGGCATACTAAGGTCGTTATCAGTTTCCCTGGAGGCGCCGAAACATGACCACGCAAATCGACGACGAATTCACCAGCTGGATGGCCGGTCAGGTGTTCATGGTGGTCGAGGATATGAGCTCGGCCCGTATGCTGGAGGCCAGCCTTCTGCGTGGGCTGGGGGCCAAGAAGGTGATGGCGGCGACCGATGGCGCCGATGCCCTGGCCAAGCTCGATGCCGCCGAACACGCTCCCGACATCATTATCAGCGACTGGATGATGCCCGGTGTGGATGGCCTGGCCCTGCTGGAAGGGACCAAGAAGAAGTTTCCCGCCGTGAAGTTCATCATGTTGACCGCCAAGACCGATCTCGATGACGTCCGTCAGGCCCGCGAGAAGGGGGTGGACGGCTATATCGCCAAGCCCTTCACCAAGGAAACCCTGGTGGCGGCACTGCGGAAACTGATCTGAGGTTGCCGGCGTCTCGGCGTCGGTTGCTTTTCGTGTTCGTCATCCCCGCGCCGGAGGGGGAGATTTTTTTCCGCGGCATGGAATAAACCGCTTCGGGCGCTGTTGTCTCCTGTATGGCCACATCGAGCCAGACCTGGAGGGAACCATGATCATTCGCAGCCTTTCCGCTTTCGCCGCCGCGCTTCTCATCAGCTCCGCCGCCTTCGCGGCGCCCGCCATGACCGGCCAGAGCGCCCTGGGTCCGGTCCTGACAAACGACAAGGGCATGACCCTTTACACCTTCGACAAGGATGCTCCCGGCACCTCCAATTGTGTCGACGCCTGCGCTCAGAACTGGCCGCCGGCGATGGCCGCTGCCGGTGCCATGGCCGAGGGCGACTACACGGTGATCAAGCGGGCCGACGGTTCCATGCAATGGGCCTATAAGGGCAAGCCGCTCTATACCTGGTCCAAGGATGCCAAGGCCGGCGACGTGACCGGTGACGGCTTCAAGGACATTTGGCACGCCGCCAAGCCGTAGCCATATACATTCGCATGATGAATGTGGAGAGCCAGATCGAGGCTCTCATCCCCTCGCTGCGGCGCTACGGACGCGCCTTGACCGGGGATGTGACCCTCGCCGACGACCTGGTCCAGGATTGCCTGGAGCGGGCGCTGTCGCGACTTGCCCTGTGGCGCCGCGACAGCAATCTGCGGGCCTGGCTCTTCACCATCATGCGCAATGTCTGGATCAATGATCTTCGACGCCGCTCTGCCCGCCCCGAATTCAGCGGCATGGATGATGCCATGGAAACCGCCTCGACCGTTCCCGATCAAACCGACCGCCTGGCGTTGCGCGATCTCGCCTCCGCCTTGGCCCAACTGGCGCCCGAGCAACGGGAAACCGTTCTGCTGGTGGGGTTGGAGGGACTCAGCTATGCCGAAGTGGCCGAGGTGACCGGTGTGCCGGTGGGGACGGTGATGTCACGGCTCAAACGTGGCCGTGATCGGCTGAGCCAATTGGTGCACGGCGCCGAAACCTCGATCAGGAGGGTGAAATGAGCCCCTCCGTCGGCGATGACGATCTCAGCGCCTATGTGGATGGTGTGCTGCCGGCCGAGCGGCGGGCCGAGGTGGAGGAATGGCTGCAAAGCCATCCCGCCGAGGCCGAGAAAGTGCGCCAATGGACAGAGCAGGTCGAAGGGCTGCACCGCCTGTTCGATCGGGTTCTGGACGAGGAGGTTCCCGCCACCCTGTCGGTTGCCGCCATTCGTTCCAGGCGCTCGGCGTCCTGGCTTGGTCCATTCCTTCGTTCGGCCGCGGTTGTTCTGCTGGTTCTGGCCGGCGGTGCCGGTGGTTGGTGGCTGCGTGGCGGCGTCGGATTGGGCGAGGTCGGCACTGGTTCACTGGTGGCCACCGAGGCCTTGTCCGCCCATATCGTCTTTGCCGCCGAAATCCGCCATCCGGTCGAGGTGGGGGCGGGCGAGCGCGTGCATCTGATCGGCTGGCTGTCCAAGCGTCTGGGAACGGAACTCAAGGTTCCCGATCTGTCGCCAGCCGGATTCTCGCTGGTGGGCGGGCGTCTGCTGCCCGCCTCGGCGGGACCGGCGGCCCAGTTCATGTACGAGAGTGCCAGCGGCCAGCGGGTGACGCTGTATCTGCGCCGCAATCCCGATGGCGCCACCACCGCCTTCCGCTTCGCCACTCAAGGGGCGGTCGAGGCCTT
>JACQAD010000060.1 GCA_016195125.1 Magnetospirillum sp. | reverse complement strand
GCGCTGGGAGTGGCGCTGGCCGACGTCGCCGGGGCCTGGAACTTGGCCCAAGTGACCGGGGCCTTGAGCGATTTAGCCGACGCGGCCTTGACTGCGGCCGCCGCGTTCGTGCTGCGCCAAGCCGCCGGGACCGGGGCGTTCCATCTGGCCGACGGCGCCGATCCGGTTCGCGGCTCGGGCCTGGTGATTCTGGGCATGGGCAAGCTGGGCGCGCGCGAGTTGAACTATTCCAGCGACATCGACCTGATCGTCTTCTACGACCACGAAAAGCTGGTCTATACCGGCAAGCGCTCGGTCCAGGAATGCATCATCGGCCTGACCAAGGAACTGGTGCGCATCCTCGACGAGCGCACCGCCGATGGCTACGTCTTCCGCACCGATCTGCGGCTGCGCCCCGACCCCGGCTCGACGCCACCCGCCGTGGCCCTGGTCGCCGCCGAGGCCTATTACGAGGGCTTTGGCCAGAATTGGGAACGGGCCGCCATGATCAAGGCCCGTCAGGTGGCCGGCGATGCCGAGACCGGCAGCGCCTTCCTGCGCTTCCTGCGCCCCTTCATCTGGCGGAAATCCCTGGATTTCGCCGCCATCTCCGACATCCACTCCATCAAGCGCCAGATCAACGCCCATAAGGGCGGGCGCTCCATCGCCGTGGCGGGGCACAACGTCAAGCTGGGGCGCGGTGGCATCCGCGAAATCGAGTTCTTCGCCCAAACCCAGCAGCTGATCTGGGGCGGACGTCAGCCGCAGATGCGGGTGTCCGGCACCATCGCCGCCCTGAACGCCCTGGCCGAGGCCGGGCATGTGGCCTCGGAAGTGGTGGCCGATCTGGATGCCGCCTATCGCTATTTGCGCACGCTGGAACATCGCCTGCAGATGATCGACGACAAGCAGACGCAGACCATGCCCAGCGATCCCGGGCAATTGGCGGAACTGGCCGCCTTCATGGCCGCGCCCAGCCTGGAGGGCTTCACCGCCGACCTTACCGGCCACCTACAGATCGTCGAGCGCCATTACGCCCATCTGTTCGAGGATTCCCCGGCACTGAGCACCCATGGCAATCTGGTCTTCACCGGCGGCGAGAACGACCCGGAAACCGTCCATACCATCACCGAGATGGGCTTCGCCAATGCCGATGCCGTCTGCTCCACCATTCGCGGCTGGCATCACGGACGGGTCCGGGCCACCCGCTCGACCCGGGCGCGGGAATTACTGACCGAGCTGACCCCGGCACTGCTCTCGGCCCTGGCGACCACGGCGGCACCCGACGACGCCTTCATGCGCTTCGACGAGTTTCTGAGCCGCCTGCCCGCCGGGGTTCCGCTGTTCTCACTGTTCTATACCAACCCCTCCCTGCTGGAACTGGTGGCGGAGATCATGGGCGACGCGCCGCTGCTGGCCGAGCAGCTGGCCCGCCACACCACCCTTCTCGATTCGGTGCTGCAGGCCCATTTCTTCGAGAAGCCGCCGCCCCTGGCCGAGTTGGAGGCCGAACTGGCCCGCGCCCTGACCGAGGCCGATGACTTCCAGCTGGTGCTGGACGTCTCGCGACGCTGGGCTAATGACCGCAAGTTCCAGGTCGGCGTGCTGACACTGCGCAACGTCATCGAGGCCTTCGAGGCGGCCGGCGCCCTCTCCGACATCGCCCAGGCGGTGCTGCGTCGCCTGGGCGCGTCGGTGGAAGACGAATTCGCCCGCGCCCACGGCCATGTGCCGGGGGGCGCCTGGGTGATCCTGGCCATGGGCAAGGCCGGCGGCCGCGAAATGTCGGCCACCTCGGATCTGGACCTGATCCTGGTCTACGATTGCCCGCCCGAGGCCGAGGAATCCGATGGCCCCCGCCCCCTGGCCCCCGCGCCATGGTTCGCGCGCCTGACCCAGCGCCTGGTCAATGCCCTGACCGCCAAGACCGGCGAGGGTACGCTCTATGAAGTGGACATGCGCCTGCGTCCCTCGGGCAATTCCGGCCCCATCGCCTCGAGCCTGGAGGCCTTCCGCCGCTATCAGGAGGAAGCCGCCTGGACCTGGGAGCACATGGCCCTGACCCGCGCCCGGGTGGTGGCCGGCGATGCCGCCCTGGCGCAAAAGGTCGAAGCAATCATCACCGAGACCCTGACCAAGCCGCGTGATCCGGCCAAGCTGCTGGCCGATGTCTCCGACATGCGGGCGCGCATGGCCAAGGAGCACAAGGCGACCACTCCTTGGGAGGTCAAGCATCTCAGGGGCGGCCTGGTGGACATCGAGTTCATCGCCCAGACCCTGCAACTGGCCCATGGCGCCGCCCATCCTGAAATCCTCAGCACCAACACCGCCGAGGCCTTGGAGCGCGCCACCCATGCCGGTCTGATGGAACGCGCCGACGGCACCACCCTGCTCGAGGCCCTGCTTCTGTGGTCGGCGGTCCAGACGGTGCTGCGTCAGACCATCGCCGGCGCTTTCGACGAACAGCTTGCGCCGCGCGGCCTCAAGGATGTGCTGGTCCGGGCCAGCGGCCTCACCGACTTCAAGAGTCTCACCGACCGCATGGAGGATTGCTCCAAGGCCGCCCATGAGGTGTTCCAGCGCCTGATCGACCAGCCGGCCGCCCTTCTCCTCAAGACCAAGGACGATTGACCATGACCACCAGCATCGGCAGCCCCGCCCCCCATTTCGCCCCCCATTTCGCCATGGAATGCGACGACGGCAAAGTTTCCCTGAGTGATTACCGGGGCAAGGCCCTGGTCCTGTATTTCTACCCAAAGGATGACACTTCGGGCTGCACCTCCGAGGCCAAGGCCTTTCGCGATGCCATGGCCGACTTCCAGGCCGCCGGAGTGGAGATTCTGGGCGTATCCAAGGATTCCGTGGTCAGCCACGCCAAGTTCCGCGCCAAGCATACCCTGCCCTTCCGCCTGGGCTCCGACCCGGATGGCACCGTCTGCGAGGCCTATGGCGTTTGGAAGAAAAAGAGCATGTATGGCCGCGAATACATGGGCATCGAGCGCTCCACCTTCCTTGTCGACAAGGACGGCGTGCTGCGGGCCGAATGGCGCAAGGTCAAGGTCACCGGCCATGCCGATGCGGTGCTGAAGGCGGCCAAGGCGCTGTGACCACCCTCACCGAGGCCGCCCTCGCCGTTCTCACCGCCGCCGAACCGGCCGAGAAATGCCGCCTGAGCCGCGCCTTCGCCGCCGACTGGCGCGACGGCCGGATCACCGAGATCGGCGACACGCCTCCCCCCGCCCGTCCGGCCCGGCCAGACCGTCCGCTTCTGCTGGCGCCCAAGGAGATGCCGCGCCGCTCCTATGGCGGCGATCGGGGACGGATCGGCCTGATCCATGCCCTGGCCCATATCGAGCTCAACGCCATCGACCTGGGTTGGGACATCGTCGCCCGCTTCGCCCACGAGGCCCTGCCCCGCGACTTCGCCTCGGACTGGGTCCAGGTGGCGCTGGACGAGGTCGAGCATTTCGAAATGCTGGAAAAGCTGCTGAATACCCTGGGCAGCACCTATGGCGATCTGCCCGCCCATGACGGGCTGTGGCAAGCGGCGGACAAGACCGCCGACGATATCCTGGCCCGGCTGGTGGTGGTACCCATGACCCTGGAGGCGCGCGGCCTCGACACCACCCCGCCGACCATGGCCAAGCTGACCCGCAACGGTGACAGCCTGACGCCGCCGGTGCTCGACATCATCTACAGGGATGAAATCCGCCACGTGGCGGCAGGCGTGCGCTGGTTCACCTTCATGGCCGCCCAACGCGGCCTGGACGCCAGAACCGCCTATCTCCACCAGATGGCCGAGCGCTATCCCGCCGGGCTCAAGGCGCCCTTCAACCACGAGGCCCGCGCCGAAGCGGGCTTTCCCAGGGATTGGTACGAGGCGGTGGCCCGCCCTTAGACCATGGCCGGAGACCCGGACTCATCGATGAGCGTTGGTATCAGGCAAAAGGCGGCTTGCGTGTCGGCTTGCCCTCGGCATCCTTGTAGGGGAACAGGCCGACGGTAATGCTCTGCGTCATGTGCAGGGCGCGGGCGATGGCCTGTTCCGCCAGCATGGGGGTCAGGGTCTCCGCCGCCGCCTGCTTGAACACCGCCAGCCACAGGTCGAAATGCACCGGCTCGATGGGCAGGCGCATGTGGGAGGCAAAGACGTTGCCGCGATAGCGCTGCGTGCCCAGCAAAGCGTGGGACCAGAAATCGGAAACGATGGCGATGTGTTCCGGCCAATTGGGGATGGCGGCCTCGAACAGCGGCCCCAGCACCGGGTCGGCGCGGCCGATCTCGTAGAAGCGCACCACCAGTTTACGGATGCGGCCCTCGGCCTCGAGATTGGTCTTGGGGATGGGGGTGCCCAATTGGATGGGCTGGTCGGATCGGCACACGAAAGCCTCCTTGGCCTGGGATGGGTCAAGTTCGGCGGCGGAGAGGCCAGTATTACGCGGCCGGGATGGCCTTGACCAGCGCCTTGAACGGCAGCAGCACACAATCATGGCGGCTCTTGTGCGGGCGCACCGGCACGAAGACCGCCAGATCGGGAAATTCCGGCCCGGCCCTGGACTTGAGCAGGGCCGAGACCTGCTCGAGCATCCGGGTCGCGGCGGCATGGTCCATCCCCGGCGCTTGATGGCTGGCGATGGCGGCGGCGGCCTTGCACAGCAGGCAGCCCTTGACCCCGTGCCCGACCTCCGCAACCTTGCCGTCGGCCATCATGACATCGACGACAATGGTGTCGCCACACAGAGGATTGTCGAGGCGGGCGGAGGCATCGGCGTCATGGAGACGGTGCGAGCCCGCACCGGCCAATTCCTTGATCCGCTCGCCATAGAGATCGGAACTCACCGCAACACCTTGATGGCCTCGGCCAGGGCCGCCAGCGTGATGTCCACGTCCGCGCGGTCGGAATAGGCCGCCAGCGAGGCCCTGACCGTGCCCTCCTCCAGGCCCAGGGCCAGCATCAGCGGCCGGGCGCAATGGGCGCCGCCGCGTACCGCCACGCCCCGCTCGGCCAGCAGATGGGCAAGGTCGTGGGGATGGGCGCCCTCGACGGTGAACGACACCACCGGCACACGGGCTTCCAGCCCCATGGGACCGATGACCCGCACCCCCTCCATGGCCCACAGCCCGTCCAGCAGATGCCAGGTCAACGCCATTTCCTGTTGGTGCAACGCCGCCTGATCAAGGCCGGACAGCCAGTCCAGGGCCACCGCCAGCCCGACCGCCTGGGCCACCGGCGGGGTGCCGGCCTCGAAGCGATGGGGAGGCTCGGCCCAGGTAAAACCGTCCTCGCTGACGCTTCCCACCATGCCGCCGCCCACCAGCAGGGGAGCCAAACCGGCCAGAAGCTCGGCGCGGCCCCACAGCACGCCGATCCCGGTGGGGCCATAGGCCTTATGCCCGGCAAAGGCATAGAAATCAGCCCCCAAGGCCCGAGGGTCGACCCGCCCATGCGGGACCATCTGAGCGCCGTCCACCACCAGTTTGGCGCCGCAGGCATGGGCGGCCTCGGCCAGTTTCGCCAAGTCGCTGACCGCCCCGGTGACGTTAGAGGCGTGGGGCACCG
Source organism: Magnetospirillum sp. (assembly GCA_016195125.1). Classification (GTDB taxonomy): domain Bacteria; phylum Pseudomonadota; class Alphaproteobacteria; order Rhodospirillales; family Magnetospirillaceae; genus Phaeospirillum. The sequence continues at coordinate 7,782 of JACQAD010000060.1, read as the reverse complement.
ACACCACCTTGCAGGCAGGGGTGATGACCGAGGCCAGATCGGACAGGTCCAGCCGCCCTTCCGGGGTCACCGGCAGCCAACGCAGCTCGAAGCCCTTTTCGTCGCGCAACTCCATCCAGGGCAGACAGGCGGAATGGTGGTCCAGGCGGCTGACCACCACCTGATCCCCCGGCCCCAGATCCTTGGCCAATCCCCGTGCCACCATGTTGAGCGCCAGGGTGCAGCCCCCGGTGAAGACGATTTCGTCCGGGGTGGCGTTGAGGAAGCGGGCCACCGTGGCACGGGCGCCGTCATAGGCCTCATCGGCACGACGGGCCAGTTCGTGCAATCCCCGCCGGACATTGGAGCGCGCCGTGCGGTCATGGGCCGCCACCGCCTCGACGACGATTCCCGGCACCTGGGCCATGGCGGCACTGTCCAGATAGTGAAAGCCGGGCCGCGTCAGCACCGGGAAAGCGTCGCGAATGGTCTGGCTCATGGCTCTCCTCCTGCCGCCCGCAATTCTTCCGGCGTATCCACATCCATGAGAACGGATTCGTCGGGCATCTCCACCTCTCGGACCGCCTGGGAATGGCGGGCCAGTATCCCCTTCGCCCCCCGGTCGCCGGTCAAGGCCAGGAGGTCGGGAAAGAAAGTCCGGCCCAGCACCACCGGATTGCCGCGCCGCCCCTGGTGCACCGGCACGCAAATGCGGTCGGGGCCGGCCTGCGCCAGCAGCAGCAGCAGATGCCGGGCCTCCACCCGAGGCATGTCGGCCAGCAGCACCGCCACTCCCGCCACCGAATCGGGCAGGGCCTCGACCCCCGTCACCAGAGAGGACGCCATGCCGCGCGACGGTTCCGGGTTGATCACCACACTGATCCCCCTCGGCATCGGGGCCAGGGGCTCTGGCCCGCTCACCACCACCACCACCGGGTCGAGACCGGCCCCCATTGCCGCCGCCATGGCAAGCTCGAGCATGGAATGCCCGCCGATGCGGGCCAGACGCTTGTCGCTGCCCATGCGGCTGGCCCGCCCCGCCGCCAGGATCAGTCCCGCCACCGTCTTCATTGCCATTGCGGAAGATTCCGCTGTCGGAATCATTTCTTCGGAGGTCATGGCTTGCGTCCGCAGTTAAGGGCCCGCTTGGCCAGTACCGGGATCAGGGCGGCACGGTACTCGTGGGTCGCATGCAGGTCGCGATTGAGATCCTCGGCCGGAACCGAAAGCCCCTCAAGGGCGGCGGCGGAGAAATCCCCCGCCAGGGCCATCTCGAACTCACTCAGGCGATAGGGTGAGGACGCCGCCCCGGTCACCGCCACCCGGATGCCGTCCGCCGCCTCGGCCACGAAGATGCCCACCACCGGATAACCCGAAGCGGGATTGCGGACCTTGGCGTAGGCGGCGCGGTTGGGCAAAGGAAAAGCGATCTCGATGATCAGCTCGCCGGGCTCCAGGGCGGTCTCGAACATGCCCAGGAAGAAATCGTCGGCGGCGATGACTCGACGGTCGGTGCGGATTTCGGCGCCCAGCCCCAACAATGCGGCGGCATGGTCGCTGGCGGGATCGGCATTGGCCAGCGCACCGCCCAGACTTCCCATGTTGCGGACCTGCAGATCGCCGATGGACCCGGCCAGTTGCGCCAAAGCGGGGATATGGGGGCAGGCCGCCAGGGCGGAATGGGTCACCGCCGCGCCGACCACCAGACGCTCGCCCTCGCGGCGCAGGGCGGAAAGCTCGGGCAGCCGCGCCACGTCGATCAGAAGCGACGGCTGGGCCAGGCGCAGCTTCAAGGCCGGCAGCAGGCTTTGGCCGCCGGCCAGATAGCGGGGCTCGCCATCCTGAGTATGGGCGGCGACGGCTGCGGCCACATGGGCGGGCCTGACATAGGAAAAGGGGAGCATCAGCCCTTCTCCCCGATACAGGCCGCGATGGCCTCGATGATCGGACGGTAGCCGGTGCAGCGGCACAGATTGCCGGCCAATCCCTCGCGGATGGCGGTTTCGTCGGCCTTGTCCAGATGGGTCACCAGATCAAGGCCGCTCATGATCATCCCCGGCGTGCAGAAGCCGCATTGCAGGGCGTGGCGGTCGCGGAAGGCCTCTTGCAGCGGATGCAGGGCTTCGCCCGCGGCCACGCCCTCGATGGTCAGGACCGTCCGTCCGTCGGCCTGAACCGCCAGGACCAGACAGGATTTGACGGCGCGCCCGTCCAGATGGACGGTGCAGGCGCCGCATTGGCCGGTATCGCAGCCCACATGGGTGCCCGAGAGAAGCAGCGTCTGGCGCAGCAGATCGACCAGCAGGGTTCGGGGCTCCACCTCCGCCTCCACCGCCTTGCCGTTCAAGGTGAATGCCACGCGCATGGCCCTCTCGCTCCTTTGCTTTGGCCCCGTCTCGACGCTATCATCAGCACCGGACCAGGGAAACCGACTGAAATGCCTATTGCGGTAAAATCATCACTCGACGTGGCCTTCTGGATTTCCGATCAGGCCTTGAACGATCGCGAATACATCCAGCCCCAGAAGATGCATCGCCTGCTCTATCTGGCGCAGGCCTATTTCGCCGTGGCCTATAACGGGCGCAAGCTGATGCCCGCCACCTTCGTCACCGACGCCTTCGGACCGGTGGAGCCGACGGTGTTCCATGCCCTGGCCTATGGCCGCCCCGCCATGCTGGAGGGCGGCATGGTCTCGGATCAGGTCAGCCACTTCCTCGACGGGATCTGGCGGCGCTATGGCCCCTATACCGCCGACCAGCTGACCAAGAAGCTGGCCGAGCACGCCCCCATCGCCATGGCCATGGCCAAGGGCATCAACGAGGAAATCCCTTTCGCCGATATGGTGGCCTATTATTTGGAAGAGGCCGCCGCCCGCAAATCGGCCGCGTCATCCGTTGATCACATCGATCAGGTGGTCAAGCCGCGCATGCTGCGCTCGCAGACCGGCAAAGCGGTCACCGTCTCCACCTGGAAGCCCAAGGCCGCTCCGGCCAAGAAGGACGAATGAAGACTGGTTTCAGACTGGGGCGCCGCTCGCTGCTGACCTCCGGCCTGGCTCTCGGCCTGGCCGCCTGCGCCCAGACCCCCGTCGCGGTACCGTCCCTGCCGCCGCGTCCCCGCGCCACGCCCGGCATGGTCGATGAACCCGCTCTGATCGGGCTGAACGCCGTCATCGACCTGCATCACGCCAACAATGTGAAAAGCTTTGCCGCCGCCCGCGACCACAGCGGCATCCAGGCGGTGATCCACAAGGCCAGCGAAGGCGATTGGCAAGATCCCCGCTATGAGGAGCGCCGGGCCATGGCCCTGGAGGCCGGCCTGCTGTGGGGAGCCTATCACTTCGGCACAAGGCAGCATCCCGGCCGCGCCCAGGCCCAGATGTTCCTGGCCGCCGCCCGTCCCGACCCCTCGACCCTGCTGGTGCTGGACCTGGAACTGAACGAGCGCGCGCCGGGCAATACCATGCGCCTGGATGCGGCCGAGGATTTCGTGCGCGAGATCGCCGCCACCACCGGACGGCTGCCGCTTCTTTACGTGCACCCCGCCTGGGCCGACGGCGACACCTTGCGCGGCGCCTCCCTGGGTGGCGCCATCGCTCCGGGCTCGGCCCTGGCGGCCTGCGATCTGTGGCTGGCCGATTATCGCTTCGAGCCGGAATTGCCCCGCGCCTGGGCCGATCGCGGCTGGAAGATGTGGCAATATGCCGGAGACGACGCCAGTTCCGGCGGCCCCTTCCGCGACCGTGCCCGCGAGGTCAGGGGCATCGACCGTTGCGACCGTTCGGTCTTCGCCGGCAAGGCCGACGAGCTGGCCAATTACTGGAATGCCACCAGAGGAATCGGCGGGACCGCCGGCACCTGACCCTGCTTCCTCGACTCCGCTGCCGGATTCTTTTCGCGGAACTCGCCCACCGTGACGAAACGGCATCCGCGCGCCCCCAGTTCGTCCAGCACGCCTCCCATGGCGGTGATGGTGCTGTCATGGATGTCGTGGAACAGGAAGATCCCCTGCGCCCCCTGCCCGGCAGGCAGGATGTTGCCTTCGATGGCGGAAATCGTGTGGTACTTCCAATCCTCGCTGTCGCGCGACCACAGCACCAGCTCGAGACCATCCTTGTGGGCAAGCTCGAGCAAAGCCGGATCGTAGGCGCCGTAGGGCGGGCGGAAATAACGCGGCGCGGCACCCAGGGAGCGCAACTCGGCCAGGGTGTCCTCGATCTCCTTCTTGCGCGCCGCTTCATCCAGCTTGCGCATGTCGGGATGATCCCAGGAATGGTTCTCCACCTCGTGGCCATCGGCGACCATGCGCCGGATCAGATCGGGATAGCGTCTGGCGTGCTGGCCCAGGACGAAGAAGGTGGCCTTGATATGACGCCCCGCCAGCACGTCCAGCAGGGCACCGGTATGGGGACCGGGGCCGTCATCGAAGGTGAGGGCGCAATCGCCGGCCTTGGCCTTGTCGCCGAAATCAAGACGGGGCGGCTGGTCCCTGGGGGTGGTGGCCTTGGGCTGAATACCGAAGTTCAGCCAAGTGGGCCAGGCCCAGGCCGCCTGGGGCACCAGCAGGACACACACCACCAAGGCCAAACGACGCATGCCATCCCCCATCATCCGAGGATGAGGAGTCTGGGGAGAATCAGGCCTTTTGTCCAGAGGCGGCCCGCGTCGGCACCAGCACCTGGGTTTCCAGGGTCTGGACCGGCTGTCCGGCGGCATCCAGGGTCTCCACCTTGAGGCGGGCCAGCCCCAATCCCGGCTTGGAGCGCATCTCGCGGGTCTCGACCACCTCGATGCGGGCGGTGAGGACATCGCCGGGGCGCACCGGCCGATGCCATTTCAGGTATTCGAGGCCGCTGCCGATGATGCCCAGCGGCAGCTTCAGCTCGCTGGTCACCATCAGCCGCATGGTCGCCGCCGCCGTGTGCCAGCCCGACGCCGCCAGGCCGGCAAAGAACGAATCCTCGGCGCCGGCCTCGTCCAGGTGGAAATATTGGGGATCCCAGGAACCGGCAAAGGCCTTGATATCGGCGGCGCTGACCTCGTAGGAGGGCGACGCGAAGACCGCACCGGGGATCAGATCCTCGAGATAACGGGTCATGCCGCCTCTCCCTCGGCGATCGGGACCGCCACCGCATCAGGCTCGGATTTGCGGCCGATCATCATGGACATGGCGGCAGCCACCAGACAGGCCAGACCGGCGGCGACAAAGGCCAGCCAGTAATCGCCCAGATCGGTCCTGATCCAGCCGGCCAGGAAGGCGGCGGTGGCGGCGCCGACCTGATGGGAGGCGAAGATCCAGCCGAACATCACACCCGCCTTCTCGCGGCCGAACACCTGAGTGGTCAGCTTGACCGTCGGCGGCACCGTGGCGATCCAGTCCAGGCCATAGAACACCGCGAACAGCCACAGACCGAAGACGTCCGGCCCAAAGGCCAGATCCAGGAAGATCAGGGACAGGCCACGCAGGCCGTAATACCAGAACAGCAGCTTGCGGGAATCCCAACGATCCGACAGCCAGCCCGAGGCGGTGGTGCCGACCATGTCGAAAATGCCCATGGCGGCCAGCAGCCCGGCGGCCTTGACCTCGGGGATGCCGTGATCGAAACAGGCGGGAACCAGATGGGTGCCGATCAGACCGTTGGTGGACAGGCCGCAGACGAAGAACGTCCCGGCCAACAGCCAGAAATCCCTGGACCCCATGCCGTCCTTGAGCGCCATGATCGCCGCCACCGCCGGATTGCCGCCCCGCATTGCCGGCGGCGGCGCCTGGGTGGCGCCCACCGGCCACAACCCCATATCGGCGGGACGGTCGCGCATGAACAGCCAGATCACCGGCGCCAGGATGGCGGCGGCGGCGGCGATCAGAATCACCGCCTCGCGCCAGCCCCAATGCTCGACCATCATGGCCATCTGGGGCAGGAAGACCAGCTGGCCGGTGGCGGTGGCCGCCGACAGCACCCCCATCACCGTGCCGCGATAGGCGTCGAACCAGCGGCTGACCACGGTGGCGCCCAGGACCAGGGCGATGGTGCCCGAGCCGCCGCCCACCACCACGCCCCACAGCAGCACCATGTGCCATGGCGCCGCCATCAAGGTGGTCGCCGCCACGCCCAGGGCCAGCACCGCCAGCGCCAGCGCCATGGTCCGGCGCAGTCCGATGCGGTCCATCACGGCGGCCGCGAACGGCGCCATCAGGCCATAGAGGATCAGATTGACCGACACCGCCGCCGAGATGGTGGCCCGGCTCCAGCCGAATTCGCCCTCCAGCGGCACCATCATGATTCCCGGGGCCGAACGGATGCCCGCCGCCACCAGCAGGGTGACGAAGGTCAGTCCGGCGGCGATCCAGCCGTAATGCAGCTTGTTGGGGCGAACTTGTTCGGGCATGGCGCCCTCCGAATGAGGTAGACAAGTCTGTATCATTGAGTTAATACAGACAGGTCTGTATCATGTCAACCCGAACCTCACGCCGACTTCAGCCATAGGCCTTCGCCCGCATGACCGAAACCGCCGATAAGCCCTGTGCCCGCGACCGCATTCTGGCGGCCGCCAACGAGCTGTTCTACCGCGAAGGCATCCGCGCCATCGGTATCGACACCGTTATCGAGAAGGCCGGCGTCGCCAAGATGAGCCTGTATCGCGCCTTCCCGTCCAAGGACGACCTCATCGCCGCCTTCCTGGAAATGCGCGACGCCATGTATTGGGAATGGTGGGACGGAATCGTCGCCCGCCACCCCGCCGACCCCCGCGCCCAGTTGCGCGCCTTGTTCCAGGCTCTGGCCAAGCGCACCTCCAGCCCGCAATACCGGGGCTGCCCCTTCGTCAACACCTCGGTGGAATTTCCCGATCCGGTTCATCCCGGCCGCGCGGTCATCGCCCGCCATATGGAGGAATTGCGCTCACGCCTGGCGGCTTTGGTGGCGGGACTGGGGATCAGCCAGCCCAAGGCCCTGACCGATCAGCTGCTGCTGCTGATGGAGGGCGCCTATTCCGTCGGCAACACCATGGGCGCCGACGGCCCCTCCGCCTCGGTGGCGGCGGCCGCCGAGATCATTATTTCCACTCACCTCTCCCCCCTTCTGCAGAGGCCCGCATGACCCAGCCCCACCTGTTCCAGCCGCTCTCGCTGCGCGGCCTGACTCTTGCCAACCGCGTCGCCGTCGCCCCCATGTGCCAGTATTCGGCCCAGGACGGGGTGCCCCAGGACTGGCACCTTCAGCATTACGGCGCCCTGGCCGCCTCCGGGCCGGGTCTGGTGGTGATCGAGGCCACCGGAATCTCTCCCGAGGGCAGGATTTCGCCCTATTGCCTGGGCCTTTACGACGATGCCACCGAGGCCGGCTTCACCCGGCTGGTCAAGGCCCTGAAGAGTTTCGGCGGCGGCGGGGCCATCGGCATCCAGCTCGGTCATGCCGGACGCAAGGGCGGCGCGGCTCCGCCCTGGGAAGGCGGCAAGTTCTCGCCCCAGGGCTGGCCGACCCTTTCCGCCAGCCCCCTGGCCTTCGATGAAGGCTGGCCCGCCGCCAGGGAGGCCAGCGCCGACGACCTCGCCCGCCTGCGTCAGGCCTTCGTGGACTCCGCCAAGCGGGCCCTGCGCATCGGCTTCGATGTCATCGAGCTGCATTCGGCCCACGGCTATCTGCTGCACCAGTTCCTGTCGCCGCTGTCCAACCTGCGCAACGACCAATACGGCGGCAGCCTGGAAAACCGCATGCGCTTCCCCCTCGAGGTGATCGAGGCGGTGCGTGCGATCTGGCCCGCCGACAAGCCCCTGGGATTGCGCATCAGCGCCACCGATTGGGTC
>JACQAD010000202.1 GCA_016195125.1 Magnetospirillum sp. | reverse complement strand
GACTGAGCACGCCGCGCTGCAGGACGTAACCAACCACGGCCATGATCGGAATGACGATGGCCAGGGAATAGAACGGATTGATCGAGAAGGTTTCCACCAGCCAATACGCCATGTAGGCCGACACGATGATCAGATCGCCATGGGCGACGTTGACGATTCGCATGATGCCGAACGTCAGGGACAATCCCGTCGCGAACAGGGCGTAGAGGCCGCCGAGCAGCAGGCCTTGCAGAATTGTATTCGTCCATTCGGTCATGGCTTACACCCCGAAATACGCTTGAGATATTGCATCGAAATCGACATGACCGGGGATGCCGTCAAGAGAAACTCGTCCCTCTTGGAAGCAGTAGAATCGATCTGCCACCTTAAGGGCCTGTGATATGTCCTGCTCAACGATGACAACTGATGTCCCTCCGCCAATAATGGCTGGAAAGCTGGCGTAGATGTCCTTTACGACAATTGGCGCAAGGCCGAGAGATATCTCGTCGCACAGCAGAAGCTTGGGATTGGACATCAGGGCCCGGCCGATGGCGACCATCTGTTGCTGTCCGCCGGACAGCGACGTCCCCGGGACGTTGCGCCGCGAGACCAGGACGGGAAACAGTTCATAGACGCGCTTCAAATTCCAAGGCCCTGGGCGCTTGGTAAGGCCGCCGATGACGATGTTTTCCTCGACGCTCAGGCTGGGAAACAGGCGGCGTCCTTCCGGGACCAGGGCGATGCCCATGCCGACCATCTTGTTGGCGGGAATGCCCGTCACGTCCTTGCCGCAAAAGGAGACGGTTCCCGATTTCGGGCGCATCTGGCCGCTGATGGTCTTGAGGAAGGTCGATTTGCCCGCGCCGTTGGAACCGATGATGGCGATGGTCTCGCCTTCGTTCACATCGACGCTGAGACCGAACAGAGCCTGGAAGTCGCCATAATAGACATCAATTGCGGATGAAGAGAGGAGCTTCATTGGAGTTCGATCCCCATATAGATTTCTCGAACCTCTTCGCTTTCCATGACTTCCTTCGGGTCGCCGTTTTTGAGGAGGCGGCCGAAATTCAAGACGATGAGGCGATCGACCACCGCCATCAGGGCGTGGACGATGTGTTCGATCCAGATGATCGAGATGCCTTCGGCGTGGATGCTCTTGACCATATCCACCAGGGCATGGACTTCGTGCTCGGTCAGGCCGCCGGCAATCTCGTCGAGCAGGAGCAGTTTCGGCTTGGTGGAAAGCGCTCGGGCCAGTTCCAGTCGCTTGCGGTCGAGAAGCGTCAGCGATCCCGCCAGGGTGTTCATCTTGGTGTGAAGGCCGGTCCGTTCCAGCACGCTGATGCAGTGGTCCACCGCCTCGCGTTCGGGCATGCCGGCGCCATATGTTCCACCGACCAGGACGTTTTCCAGAACCGTCATTCCGGTGAAGGGGTGGGGGACCTGGTAGGATCGTCCGATACCCCGATGGCAGCGGGCCGATGGCGGCAGATGGTCGATACGCTGTCCCTCGAATTGAACATGTCCAATATTGGGACGGACATCGCCGCTGATCATGTTGAACATGGTCGTCTTGCCGGCGCCGTTCGGCCCGATAATTCCGACCGCCTCCCCCTCCATGACCGAGTAGGTGATGTCATTGGCGACGGTGACGGCGCCATAATTCTTGCTGACGCCTTCGAGCTTTAAGATCTCACGCATGGTAAGGCAAACCCTCAGTCACAATAAGAGAGCTGCGGGTGCTGCCGCGTAACGTCGCGGCAGCACCCGTTTTGTCTTAGTACTTGATGGGGACAAGCTTGGACTGAAGGGGGATATCTTTGGCCAGGCTGTTTTCGACCACCAGGAGTTCGAAGCTCTTGCCACGGCGCTGCCACTGTCCCGAGACCAAGGGAGTCTTGGCAACGTTGGCCACCGGGCCCTTGCTGAAGTCGATGGGGCCCACCAGGGAGGGACGCTTCAAGGCCTTGATGGCGTCGCGGATGGCTTCCGGCTTGCCCGGGCCGCCCGCACGGGTCATCACTTCGACCACCAATTCGAAAAGGGAATGGCGGAAGCCCAGTTCGAAGTTCCACGGCCGGTTGGTTTCGGCCGTGAACTGCGCCGCGATCTGCGCGGCGCTGGTGCCGGTGATGCTGGAGTTGAACGGGTGGCCCGCCGACCAGGCGACTTGCGACGACAATCCTTCGGCACGATCGCCGAAAGCGGCGATGGAGGCGGGGAATTCAGTCGCCTTCGGCATAGTGACGATCTTGGGGCGGTATCCCTGCTGCCCGGCCTGCGACCAGAAATTGGCGAAGTCGGGCGGCGGCATGACACCGGTGACGATATCGACGTTCTTGGCCTTGAAGTCGATGATGTAGGAGGAGAAATCGTCCGCCGGAGTCTGGTAGCGCCCCTTGTCGTAGAGCGTGTATCCCGACTTGCTCAGGGCCGGCGGGAACCCCAGGGTCTTGCTGCCGAAGGCGTTGCCGTCGTCGTCGTTGGGCCATAGCGCGCCGACCATCTTGTTGGTGTCGATCAGCGACCACAGATTGGTGTGGCTGGCGATCAGGTCTTCCAGGCCCCAGAAGTAGTGAAAGGTCCAGTTGAACGGCTTCTTCGGGTCGCCGCCGCGGCCGAAGAAGTACGGCTGCCAGGGGGTGCCGGTGGTCAGGCAGGGAATGCCGTTGATCTCGCACTGATCCGCGACCGGGTTGGTCGTCGTGGGCGTGCTGGAGGCCATGACGATATCGACGCCGTCCTGAAGGATCAGGTCGGCGGTGACTTCCGCCGCCCGGTTGGAGTTGGACTGGGAATCCTTGTAGATGAATTCGACGGGAATGGTCTTTCCGTCGATCTTAAGGCCCTGCGGGAAGGCCTTTTTGAAAATTCCCATGTTGAAATCGTCGGAATCAGCGAAGAAGGCCAGGGGGCCGGTTCGCGGGCTCACATATCCGATCTTGATGGGCTTGGCGGCGTGGACGAAGGGGGCAGGAAAAGTCACCCCCAGGCTTGCCATGCCAAGGGCACCACCGGCCTTCAGGAGATTGCGCCGGCTGATGCCGGAAACAGAACCGCGATTCTTGTTCTCAGAGCTCATGTCGTCCTCCCAGACGGACTAAATTTTTTCCACACACCGGAATTCGTTTTCAGATGCTCTCGGCGCATCGAATTCGTGACCTTTAGGGCGACGAGAGAGGTAGCAATGCCCATGCCATATTAGGGGCGGGCGGCTCTTCCCCTGAGTCGGGCGGCGTTTGCGGGATTTTGCGGTGGTAAACGAAGGGCGTGATGGCCGCTCCACCAGGACGGATGTTGCAAATTGGAACACTTGTTCGGGTGGGGGCCTGTCCTCACGAGCGTTTGACACGTTTCCAAGAGAGCTTGGCGGCAGCGTTGCTGGAGGTTGCCGGTCAACTTGCCCGACGCCTCGGACTTGGTATGCCGATTGCTGAAAAAGCTGTTTGGGGCCGTTGCCACGCTACGTTGCCAGCGCCGAGCCCCTCGACGTGCCAATTCCGGCGACTTAGGGACCAAGGGGAAGAAATGAATATTAAAGATATACTTGTTCACCTTGACGGCAGCGAATGGGATTCCCGGCGTTGCGCCGTGGCGTTCAGCCTGGTGGAGCGGTTCGGCGCCCGGTTGACCGGCTTGTTCGCGAGAGTCGATGGCCATGCGGTGAGCGCGCTCGCCCACCGTGAGAGTGAGCGCCTGGAAGGCATCCGCCATGAGGCCGAGCAGGCATTTTTAGCCGCCTGCGGCCCGCTCGGCATCCAGAGCCGCTTCTGGCACACGTCCCATGGGGAGAAGGGCGGCGTGATCTCTGAAGTTTCGGCCTGTGCCAGATTCTTCGATCTGGTCGTGCTTGGCCAAGGAGAGGAAGGGGGTAGCCTGCCCGAGAAATTTGCCGAGCAGGTCGTCCTGCAATCGGGTCGCCCCTGCATCATCGCTCCCGAGACGATGGCCGCCCCCACGTTCGGCACCAATGTTCTGGTGGCGTGGAACGGGTCGCGTGAATGCACCCGGGCGCTTCATGATGCCATGCCCCTGATCGAGAATGCGGGATATGTGGAGGTCGTCTCGGTTCTCCGTTCCGGAGGTCAGCCCGAGGGTCATTCCCATCCTCCGGCCAATATCGTCGACCATCTCAGCGCCCATGGCGTCAAGGTCATCCGGGAAAAGCTGGTCAGCGATAACGGCGAGGTCATGGATCTGATCCTCTCGCGGGCCTACGACCTTGGGGCCGATCTGCTGGTCATGGGCGGGTACGGTAATCCCAAGTTCTCGCTTCTGGACCGCTCGAATACACGCCGGGCCGTGCGCCAGACGAGCCTGCCCGTATTGTTGGCGCGGTGACTGCCGGAGAACCCGGTTGATGCGGCAGGCCCCTATGCGCCGGGCCTCTTGGGGTGAGGGAGGCCGATCAATGTCCGGTGGCTCAGCCATGCCCCAAGACCGCATGCCGCCATCACCATGGCCAATGGCTGGTCGGTGCCATTGTTGAAGGTGCCAACCAGTGCCCCGGCTATTGTGGCGAAGAGGAATTGCATGGCGCCGGCCAATGACGCAGCGGTTCCCGCCATTTGCCCATGTGTTGCCAGAAGCGACGCCATCGCATTGGGGGCGATCCAGCCGACCGACGACACGAAAAGGAAGAATCCCACCAGAACCCAGGGCAACGGGATAAGCTCTCCATAGGATAGTATAAACATGAAAATTCCAACTATAGGCGGTATCCATAGTGCCCGTCGCAGGATCTCGGTTGGGGTATGGGCTCGCAGCATATAGGCGTTGATCTGGCTGGACGCGATGAGCCCGAAGGCGTTGACCCCGAAATACCATCCGTAGTGATCAGGTCTGATGCCGTGCAGGTCGATCAGCACGAAAGGGGAGCCGGCGAGATAGGCGAACATGCCCGACCATGTCAGTCCCGTGCTCATGGCGAAGCCCAGGAAGGTGCGGTTGGTCAGGAGATAGCGGTAGTTGCCGAGAACGGAGCCGAGACGCAGCGGTGGTTCGTGTTCGGTATCATGGCTTTCGGACAGTGCGAGAAGCGCGGTGGTCAGACAGAAGCCGCCGAATGCCGCGAGGACGATGAAAATTACCCGCCAACCCCAAAGAGTCAGGATCCACCCTCCCAGCAATGGCGCCACGATCGGCGCCAGGCCCATGACGAGCATCAGCATGGACAGGGCCCGTGCCGATTCCTGGGCCGGCAACCGGTCGCGGACGATGGCGCTTGGCATCATGATGCCGGCGCACCCTCCGATTCCCTGGATAAACCGCCAAAGGCCGATTGCGGTGATGCTGTCCGACAGGGCACAGCCCAAGGCTGCCGTCGTGTAGAGGAAGAAGCCGAAATACAACGGCTTCTTCCTGCCGAAACGATCGCTGACCGGTCCATAGAACAGCATGCCCAGTGTCAACCCGATAAAGAACGATGCCAGCGTGAATTCCATGCTGCCGGGCTGGGCGCCAAGCGCTTTTTCCACCAGTGGAAAGCTGGGCAGGTACATGTCCATGGATAAGGGGCCGGTGGCCGTGAAGATCCCCAGCAGGACGAGCCACCAGGAATGCAGGCGCGGTTTTTCCGGGGAAGGCGTGGGGTTCATCATGAGGCCTTTCCTGATGATGGGGGAGGTGAATTGAACCCTTTGGGGCTCGTCTTCAGGCTGTCCGGCGGGATTGCCATGGAGGCTCATCCGCCGGTCACGTTCATGCTCCGCCGTGGTCCGGCCGTGCCCGCCGGGTCTATGAAAGCGTGGCCCTGCTGCTTGCCCATGATGGCACGGTCGATGGCGGCGGCGATCAGAGCGTCCTCATCACGGAACCAACCCCCACTTGCTCGAGAGTCTCCGCCGGATCTCGCCGAGGGGAAGATACAGGTCGTTCCCGGCTCGGGTGTCCGCCCCCAGGGGCATGAGCTCGATGAGGCCAAGATCAAAGCCCTGCTGGCCGCACCAAGCGACCAGATCGTCGATGCCGTCTTCGTTCAGCCCCCGTTGGGCCACGGTGTTGATGCGAACCGAAAGACCTGCCCGGCGGGCAGCGGCAAGGCCGTTCAAAACTCCCGGCAGTTCATTCCGCCCGGTAATGCGCGCGAATATCTCGGGATTGAGGGAGTCCAGCGAGACATTGATGCGGGCAATCCCCGCCGAGGCAATGTCCTCGGCCCAGTACTCCAGCCGGGTGCCATTGGTGGTCAGCGTCAGCTCGTCAAGGCGGCCGGATTTCACCAGGCCGCCCAATTGCCGAAGCAGCGTGATGACGTTGCGCCGGATCAGCGGCTCTCCGCCGGTCAATCTGATTTTCCGGACCCCCTTGGCGATGAATACCCGCGCAAGCCGCGCCAGCTCCTCCAGGTTCAGAGTCTCCGAGCGGGGGGCGAAAGCGATGTCTGCGCCCATGCAATAGGTGCAGCGAAGGTCGCACCGGTCGGTGACCGACAGGCG
>JACQAD010000172.1 GCA_016195125.1 Magnetospirillum sp. | reverse complement strand
TTTATCCAATACAGCCTGGATCTTGGGGAAATAGGAGATCGGCGGCACGATGACGCCGCCGGCCCCCATCACCGGCTCGGCGAAGAAGGCGGCGACGGTCTCCGGCCCTTCGGCGACGATCAGCGCATCCAGTTCATTGGCGAGACGGGTGGCGAAATCCTCCTCGGATTCGCCGGGCTTGGCGAAGCGGTAATGGTGGGGGCAACTGGCCCGCAGGATACCGGGGATGGGCAGATCGAACGAGCGCTGGTTATTGACCAGACCGGTCAGCGAGGCGGTGGCGATGGTGACGCCGTGATAGGCCTTGTCACGGGCGATGATCTTCTTCTTGTCGGGAAGGCCCAGGGCATTGGCACGATAGCGGATCAGCTTGATGGCGGTGTCGTTGGCTTCCGAGCCGGACCCGGCCAGGAAGACCTTGGACATGGGGACCGGCGCCATGGCCAGCAGGCGGTCGCACAATTCCACCGCCGGGTCGTGGGTCTTATGGCTGAACAGGTGATAGAAGGGCAGCTTGCGCATCTGGGCGGCCGCCGCTTCCACCAGACGCTCCTCGCCCCAGCCGAGCGACGTGCACCACAGCCCGGCAAGCCCCTCCATGTAATCCTTGCCGGATTCGTCGAATACCCGCACCCCCTTGCCATGGGTAATGACCAGAGGCCCGATTTCGGGGTGGCGCATCAGATTGGTATAGGGATGCAGAACCGAGTCCACGTCCTTCTCGGCGATGCTGCGGTTGCTGGCGCGCGATTCCATGCTTCCTCCGGGCGAATCTCAAGCCCGAAGAATAGCCCCGGAATCGGGATTTCGATCAAGTCCTATGGCTTGGTATGTGACTTCATCTTATAGGCGTAAACGTAAAGATCGTTGTCGCCGGGTTGGCCGCCCGGCCCCTTGGTGCGCCGCGTGGTGCGGAAGAACTCGGCGACTTCATGGGCCTCGACCTCATCCTTGGCCAGCCGGGAGATCCAGGCATCTCCCTTGTCCTTCAACTTGTGGCCGTTAAACAGCTTGATCTTGGGGCTGGCCGTGAAGCCCACATACCATTCGCCGAAGTTTCCGCCGTTGCGTCCAACGCAATCCTCGATGTCATCGATGATCTCGGTGCGAGTCTTTGCCGCCATCCTTCGTCCCCTTACCCCAAATTCCCCGAATTCTGATAATGGGGCCTGGACGCCAGAGCGCAATAGGGCACGGACCCGACCCAGACCAAGGGTCAGTGCATCCAGGTTCTGGACTGGCCGAGGTCCAGTCGAATCTCGACGATGCGGTGGTTGTTGGTGTCGCTGAGCAGCAGTCGATGGGCGCCGTCCGCCCATAATCCCGCGGGCTCGTCCCAGGGCAGGCAAAGGCTGTCCGAGCATCCGAGGGGGGGCAGGCGGGCCACCTGCCGCCGGCCGAGGTCGATGGAGCGAATGGCGCCATTGTAACTGTCAGCCACCCATAGAATCTCTTCGGCAAGGCACAGCCCCATGGGGTGTTGCAGGCTGGCCGCGGCACAGGGGCCGTTCGTCTCGCCGAAATGGAACAGGCCGGTGCCGATGATGGTCTCCACCTGCCCGCCATTCTCCAGATCGATGCGACGGATGGCCGAGGTCTCTGAATCGGCCACATAAAGAAAGCGTTGCCGCGAGCAGAGGGCAAGGCCGCTGGGTTGGGCCATCAGGGCGGTCTTGGCGGTGCCGTCGACCAGATCTTCGCCCCCTTGGCCGGCCAGTTGTCCGACGGTCGAATTGCTGATATCGAGCCAGCCGATCTGATGGCTGCCGGCATTGGCGAACAGCAGGCGGTCGCCTCGCAGGGCGAGATCCCAAGGAGAAGCGAGCGAGGTCGTCAAGGCTGGCCGCTCCTCGCGAAGAGCGGCTCCGCGGATGCCGTCTCCGGCAAGGGTGATGACCTGGCCGCTGGCCCGATGGATTTGGCGGACGGCATGATTGCGGGTGTCGGCCACATAGATCGAGTCATGATCGCAGACCAGGCCTTCGGGGCCGTTGAAGCGGGCGCCGGCGGAACCGTCCTCGAACCCTGCCTCGCCACTGCCCCAACGCGCCACTTCCCGTCCGTCGTCATCAGCCAGCAGGATTTGATGATGACCGCTGTCGGCGATGGCCCACAGGCGTCTGCCATCGGCGGAGGGACAGGGCTTGATCTTGCCGGGAAAGGACAGGCGGGCCTTGCGAGGGGGCGGTGGTGGAAAGGGGGCAAGCGGCGCCGGGCACAGATTGCCCTCGCTCTGGAAGTGCTGGAGCATGCTGCCGATACCGTGCATCACCATCTCGGGATCAGGCTCGCCGGTCATCTGACCGATCACCATTCCGTCGGGGGAGATGAAGACCAGGGATGGCCACGCCCGGACACAATACTCCTCCCACAACACCGATTGAGGATCGTGAATCACCGGGTGGCGGATGTCGTAGCGGGCCAGGGCCTTGGACAGGGCGGCATCGCTCCGCTCGTGGGGGAATTTGGGGCTGTGCACGCCGATCACCACCACCTGGTCGGCAAAGGCCTCCTCGATAAGGCGCAAAGTGGGCTGGGCCTGCAGGCAGTTGATGCAGCAGAAGGTCCAGAAATCGAGGATCACCAAACGTCCCCGCAACTCGCCAAGGCTCAGCGGCCCGGCCGTATTGAACCATCGGAGCTCGGGATGATCCAGTTCAGGGGCGCGGGTGATCCCGAACATCAGTGCTCCCCTTTCCACGTTAAACAGTAACAATTCCAATAAGGGAGCCGGGCCATGGATATGCAAGGGTCGGGGCTGGCGTATCTCGGTTAAAGCCCCCACTCGGACCAATGATTTGCTTCTTGCGCCGGATTCGCTCCGAGATTAGGATGAAATTTCGTCCCAAGTCCTGGGGCGCCGTCATAAATTCTTCAAGAAGGCGCTTGACGGAACCCTCGGTGAGGGTTACAACCCGCCCCTCGTTGCGACGGACTTTGGTTCGGGGCGGTGGGAGATGGCCCGGTCAGCGGGTTTCGGCGGAAGTCGAAAATGAGGTGTTGACAGGGTTTTGTGGGGCGAGTAAAACCCGCCCCTCGCTGCGACGGACCTTTGGTTCGGAGCGGT
>JACQAD010000194.1 GCA_016195125.1 Magnetospirillum sp. | reverse complement strand
GTAACGACGTCCAAGGCGTCTTCTGGGTGCAAGCGGGGTGAAAGCCCCCGGTGCTTGGAGGAAGTAGCTATGAACGTGGTGACTCGGCACTCGCTGTCGATGGACTCCCATCCTCTCTTCGCGAACACCGGTTTCCGGCTCGGGCAGGCATGGGCCCTGCTGTGGAGCGACACGCGAAGTACCTCCCGGCGGATCTGACGGCTTCCCGAATTGCCGTCAAGGTACCGTCGTCCCGTGACTTGAGTGTCATGGGCCGGACAGATGTCGTTTTACCGGCTGCCTGATGGCCCGGACTGTTCGTGAAGGAATTCGCGATGACCGCGAAGATCGCTCGTTTTTTCGAAGAAGTCCGTCCGGTCACCCCCTGCGTGGTGGTTGACCTGGATGTGGTGCGAGACAATTACCAGGGCCTGCGCCACTGGCTGCCCCTGGCCCAGGTGTTCTACGCGGTCAAGGCCAACCCGGCGCCCGAGATCATCCGCATGCTGACCGGCGAGGGTTCCTGCTTCGATGTCGCCTCGCGGGGCGAGATCGATCTGTGCCTGGCCAACGGGGCTCCCGCCGAGCGGATCTCCTTCGGCAACACCATCAAGAAGCAATCGGACATCGCCTATGCCTATGCCAAGGGCGTGCGGCTCTATGCCTTCGATTCCGAGGCCGAGCTGGACAAGCTGGCCGAGGCGGCGCCGGGCTCCAAGGTGTTCTGCCGTATCCTGATGACCTGCGACGGCGCCGAGTGGCCGCTGTCGCGCAAGTTCGGCTGCGAGATCGACATGGCCAAGGATCTGCTGGTCAAGGCCCGCGAACTGGGCCTCGATCCCTATGGCGTGTCCTTCCATGTGGGCAGCCAGCAGACCGACCTCAGGCAATGGGACATCGCCGTGGGCAAGGCCGCCATGCTGTTCTCCGCCCTGGATGCCGCCGGCATCGAACTGCGCATGGTCAACCTGGGTGGCGGCTTCCCGGCCCGCTATCGCAAGGAAGTGGACGGCATCGAGCGCTATGCCGACGCCGTCATGGATGCCATGACCAACCATTTCGGCAACAACATTCCCGCCATGATCATCGAGCCCGGCCGCTCCCTGGTGGGCGATGCCGGGATCTTGGAGACCGAAGTGGTGCTGATCAGCCGCAAGGGCTATGACGACGACACCCGCTGGGTCTATCTGGACGTGGGCAAGTTCGGCGGCCTGGCCGAGACCATGGACGAGGCCATCAAGTACCGCATCGTCACGCCGCGCGACGGCGACGAGACCTCGGCGGTGGTTCTGGCCGGCCCCACCTGCGATTCCGCCGACATCCTCTACGAGAAGGCCGGATACGAAATGCCGGTCACCCTCAAGGTCGGCGACAAGCTGCGCATTCTGTCCACCGGCGCCTATACCACCTCGTATTCGGCGGTGAACTTCAACGGCTTCGAACCCTTGAAGGCCTATTTCATCTAGCGGACCGCCAAGCCTGCAAGGCCCGCCCGGCAACATCTGCCGGGCGGGCTTTTTTGTGGGTCGGGTTCGGCAAGTCCTGCCGCCCATCATCTGTCTAACTGATTGATTTTGAACATAACGTCATTTGGCCTCGGCTTTGCAGATAGCCCAGGGCGGATTAATCCCCGTCGTGTTTGGAGGCGATGATGATTTATGGGGCTTTCACCAACGCCAGTCAGGCGATGCAAAGCATGGATTGGGCCATGGGCTCGATCTCGCAGAACATCGCCAACGTCAACACGACCGGGTACAAGGAAAAGGACACCCAGTTCAAGACGGTGCTGTCCGAATCCCATGCGGCTCCGGCCCAGTCCAACAACTCGCCCACCCAGGCCACGGCAACCTCCGGCCTGGATATTTTCGGCGTGCGTGCCGTCGATCGCAACCTGATCACCAAGTCGGGCACCATCACCACCTCGACGGTGTGGAGCGATCTGGCCATCAACGGCCGGGGCTTCTTCGTGGTCGCTCCCGCCGACAGTTCCGGGGCGCCGTCCACCGGGTCATCGGGGAATCTGTATACCCGTGCCGGTAATTTTCAGCAGAAGGCCCTGAACGGGAACAACTACTTCGTCACGGCCGGTGGGCAGTATCTGATGGGTTGGAAGGCCGATGCCCAGGGCAATATCGGCGGTGTCCACACCACCGCCGGTTCGCCGGTCTCTAGTGCCACCAGCACGGCGACCACCGCCACTCCGGCGCTTACCCCGGTCTATGCCAATATCGGCCAGAGCATCACCGGCGTTGCCACCACCGCCATGCAGATGGTGGCCAATCTGCCGTCCAACGCCACCCAGACGGTATCGCCTCAATCCTTCACCGATACCTCGACGGTGACCGACGGATTCGGGACGGCGCAGACGCTGACCATGCAGTGGACACGGGCCAGCGGGGACACCTGGACGGTTGATTTCTCGCTGCCTCCCAATCCGGCCGATGGCAGCGTCGGCACCATCACCGGCACGCCGCTGACGGTGACCATGGATGCCAACGGCAAGATCACCTCGCCCAGCACCTCGGCCTCGGGAATCGGCTATCAGGATCTGACCATCGACTGGTCGGCGGGCCCCACCCTGCAGACCACGCCCAGCATCAACCTGAACGCCAATCAGCCCACTTTCAACACCATCGCCGAATCGCTGACCATCTACGACACGGCCTACAACGCCCACACCCTGCCGGTTTCCTTCGAGCATTCGGGCAACGGCCAGTGGTTTATGCGTTTCCAGCCCAATGCCGCCGATGCCACCATGTCGGGCCTGACCGCCACCACGGCCGGGGTCACCACCGCTTACGGCAATTCGATTCCGATTACCTTCAACGGCGACGGCAGCCTCTCCAGTCCCGACAGCATCGCCTTCAAGGCCACCTGGACGGCGGCGGGGGCGGGGAGCAACAGCGTCACCATCGATACCAAGAAGCTGACCCAATTCGCCTCGACCAGCGGTAAAAAGCTGGATATCAAGGTGATCGACCAGGACGGCTATGCCGGTGGTGTCATGGACGGCGTCGATATCGCCAATACCGGTGAGGTCATCGCTCATTTCAACAATGGGCGAACCCGCACCCTGTACATGATTCCGGTGGCGACCTTCGTGTCCGCCG
The DNA here is from genome assembly GCA_016195125.1 of Magnetospirillum sp. Taxonomy (GTDB): domain Bacteria; phylum Pseudomonadota; class Alphaproteobacteria; order Rhodospirillales; family Magnetospirillaceae; genus Phaeospirillum. The sequence goes on along the minus strand of JACQAD010000194.1, from coordinate 29,796 downwards.
ACCAGCTCGATCCCATTTCGGGAACCATGTTCCGGGCCACCGAGCAGGCGGGCACCATGAGCATCGATTCCATCACCAAGCAGGGCAGCGGCGCGGCGATTCAATCGGCCGCGGTGGAATCCTCCAACGTGGATCTGGCCGACCAGTTCACCAAGATGATCGTGACCCAGAAGGCCTATTCGGTGAACGCCAACGTCTTCAAGACCGCCGACGAGATGACCCAGTCGGTGCGCGACCTGATCACCTAGGCCGGTTTAACTCCCGCTCCCTGGCGGGCGGAGAGAGCGCCGGCTAGCGCCGCCACGCCTTCAGCCGCTTCGCCGCCTCGATCATGTGGGCGGCCGAGCCGGCAAAGGAGAAGCGGAGCGTGCGCTTTCCCTCGAAAGGGTCGAAATCCACGCCCGGAGTACAGGCCACCCCGATCTCGGCCAGCATGCGGGCACAGAATTGGGGGCTGTCGTCGGTCAGCTCCGACACGTCGGCATACAGATAGAAGGCGCCGTCCGACGGCGCCAGCTTGGTAAAGCCGGCCCGCGGCAGTTCCGCCACCAGGATATCGCGATTGGCCTTGTAGCCGGCAACCCTGGCCTCCAGCTCATGGGTGCAGTCGAACGCCGCCTCGGCGGCGACCTGCGACAGGGTGGGCGGCGAGATGAAGAGGTTCTGGGCCAGGCATTCCACCGAACGGGCCAGATCGTCGGGCATCACCATCCAGCCCAGCCGCCAGCCGGTCATGGCGTAGTATTTCGAAAAGCTGTTGATGATGATGGCGTGGGGCGCCACGTCCAGCCCGGCGGCGGTGGCGGCCGGATGCCCGAAGGTGATGCCGTGATAGATCTCATCCGAGACCAGACGGATGCCTTGAGTCTCGCACCATCGGGCCAATTCCGGCACCTGGCCGTCCACCAGCATGGAGCCGGTGGGATTGGACGGGCTGGCCACCACCACGCCGTCCAGGTGGCCGTCGACGGCGCTCAGGGTCTCGACGGTCAATTGCCAATGGCTGGCGGGGCCGACCGGCACCGATACGCACTCGATGCCGAGCGCCTGGAGGATGTTGCGGTAGGCGGGATAGCCCGGTGCCGCCACCGCCACCCGGTCGCCGGGGTCGAAGGCGGCCAGGAAGGCCAGCAGGAAGCCCGCCGACGATCCGGCGCCGCGTCCCGGACTCCGGCGGGGGCCTGGCCCGAGGGCTGGCCCACCTCGAGATGGATGATGTCGGCACCTTCGGCCTGACGCCGGGCTGCCGCCCGCATCACGTCCATGACGATAAAGGGCGCGATGGCTCCCCTGGCGGCGACCTTGAACCTCATTCCTTCTTGCCGGCGACGGCGGCCAGGCCAAAGCCGCGCGGGTCGGTGCCCATGTCGCAGCCCTCGGAATTCTTGTTGCCGAGCGGGCAATTCAGAACCTCGACCCGGCTGGGCATGGGCGTGGCGCTGGTCTGGTGGCCGCGGCTTTGCAGCGGCGCCGGGTCCAGGGAATAGACACCGGTTTCCACGAAGGCGGCGTCAGGCTTGCCCGCATGGACCACGCGGGGCTGTCCCAGGGCGTCGGCGGGCGACTTTCCTTCGGTGACGACGCTCAGATAGGTCTGGACCATGGCGGCGGCGGCGGTGCCGCCCCCGGACGCGGCGCCGATGAAGTGAACTTCGGAATTGTGCCGGTTGATGGTCAGCATGGCAGTGGTCGATGGCGGGCCATTGGGGCCGGGAACGCCGGACAGGACGATGCCGGTACCCGGAGCCACCCGTCCATTGCCGAACAGGCCGTGGGAGGTCACGCTGCAGGCCACGGCTGAACCATTGCCATCCAGCACGGTGAAGGCGGTGCCCGACTGGGAATCGGTCGGCGGTCCGGCCACATTGGTCACCGCAAGGTGCCGGTCGGGCGAGTAGCCGGCCATCATGGTGTTCAACTGGGCCTCGGAGACCAGACTGGCGGGTTCTTCGTTGGTCCAGCCATTGGAGCGCATCCAGCGGGCGCGTTCACCGAAGGCGCGGGCCGAGGCCTCGGCCAGCAGATGCGGGCGCTCGGACGCGGAGGCCCCTTCCCAGCGCGGCCACAAGGCGCCGAGCAATTGGGCCGCCATGGCGCTGCCCACCGAGGGGGGCGGCGGGAAAAAGGCGGAATCGGCGCCGACCTGGACCACCATGGCGTCGCGCCAAATGGGGCGCAGGTCGCGAAGGTCTTCCAGACTGAGGGTGCCGCCGGTGGCCTGGACCGCCTTGACCAGATCGCGGGCATTGTTGCCCACGTAGAAATCGCCGGTGGCGCGCCGCAGATTGGCGATGGTCGCCGCCAGATGCGGCTGAACCAGCAGATCACCCTCGCGCAGGACACCGCCATCGGCGCGCATGAAGATGGCGCGGGCGGCGGGATCGCGGCCGACGATGCCCAGGCCGCGGTTCAGATCATTGGCCAGCGCGCGCGAGACCGGTGCACCGAAACGGGCCAGCCGCTCGGGCTCCACCAGCAGGCTTTCCCAGCGCAGCTTGCCGTACTTGGCGTGTAGCGCGAAAAAGCCGCGCGGATTGGCGGGCACCGCCGAAGGGGCGGGGCCGGAAGTGGTGGAGGCGATCGCCGGGAAATCGATGACTTCCGTCTTCTTTTTGCCGCTATCGTGTATTATGCAGGTTCCACCTCCACCCAGCGAGGCGGTGGAGGGGTAGGTGACCGCCAGGGTAAAGTAGATGGCGGTGGCCGCGTCGGCGGCGGTGCCGCCGGCGGACAGGACGTCACGGCCGACAATGGTCGCTCGGGGCTCGTCGGCCGCCACCATGCCGCCAAAGCCGGTGATGTGGCCGACCGTGCCCACCGGGCGGGCGGGATCGCCGCAAGCGCCGAGGGCCAGGGTTGCGGTCAGGACGGTGCCCAACGCAGTCGCAAGGCGGCCGCGCAACGAATTGACCGATGAGGAATGATCCTTGCTCACGCGCATTATCCTTCTGGTGACAGTCCTGTTGGTCGCTTCCATGCCGCCGGCCTTGGCGCAATCGCAGCCGCGGCGGCAGTTTATCCGTGACGCGGAGGTGGAAAATACCATCCGCGCATTTGGGACGCCAATTTTTCGGGCGGCGGGTCTCGATCCGGCCGCCATTCGCATCAACCTGATTATCGACCCCACTCTTAACGCCTTTGTGGCCGGCGGTCAGAATATCTTTTTTCATACCGGCCTGCTGGTGCGTTCCGAGAATCCGGGACAGCTGATCGGCGTGATGGCGCATGAGACGGGGCATATCGCCGGCGGCCACCTGATCCGCAACACCGACGCCATGAGCAACGCCTCCACCGAGGCCATTCTGGGGATGCTGCTGGCCGGCGCCGCCGGCGCCGCCACCGGGCGCGGCGATGCCGCCGCCGCCATGATGCTGGGCAGCAACGAAATGGCCATGCGCAACCTGCTGGCGTTCTCGCGCAGTCAGGAATCCCAGGCCGACCAGATGGCCATGCGTTTTCTCGACGACACCCACGAATCCGGCAAGGGGCTGTTGGAGTTCTTCGAAATCCTCGGCGACCAGGAGGCGCTGGTCTCGTCGCGTCAGGATCCCTATGTGCGGACCCATCCGCTGACCCGCGACCGCGTTTCCTTCGTGCGCGAGCATGTGGCGGCCTCGCCTTACAGCAATGTTCCCTGGCCGCCGGAATGGGTGGAGATGCACCGGCGCATGAAGGCCAAGCTGTTCGCCTTCATTGAACCGCCGGTCAAGACCTTCATGCGCTACAAGGAAACCGACACCAGCATGGAGGCTCGCTACGCCCGGGCCGTCGCCGCCTATCGCAAGCCCGACCTCGCCATGGCCTTGCCGCTGATCGAGGGATTGATCAAGGAGCGGCCCAACGACCCCTATTTCTGGGAATTGAAGGGCCAGATGCTGTTCGAGAACGCCCGTGGCAAGGAGGCCCTGGAGCCCTACAAGAAGGCGGTTTCCCTGCTTCCCGACAGCGCCCTGCTGCGCCTCTCCCTGGGGCAGGTGGAGATCGAGTCCGAGGATCCGGCCCTATTGGCCGATGCCCAGACCAATCTGACCGTGGCCGTCAATCGCGAGCCCGAGGACGTCTTCGCCTGGCAGCAACTGGCCATCGCCTTCGGCCGCGACGGCAAGGAGGGCATGGCCTCCTACGCCCTGGCCGAGCATTACCTGCTCAAGGGCAAGCTGTCCGAGGCCAATTTCCACGCCAACAAGGCGGAGCAATTGCTGGGCAAGCAAGGCCCCATCTGGCTGCGCATCCAAGATATCAAGGAGCAGGCATCCCAGGTCCGAGCCGCCCGCGATCGGGACCGGAAGTGGTGGTAGGCCTTGCTCCGCCGTTTCGCTTCCGCCAATATGCCCGCCACCATTCCGCCGCTTGAGGGTGCCTCACCGATGATCGCCAAGACTTTTGCCGCCGCCCTGATGGTGTCCGGCCTTGCTCTTACCGCCCTGCCGGCCCAGGCCCAGGAAGCCCCCTTGACCCCCAAGCAGGCCGAGGCCGTCAAGAAGGTCGTGCGCGACTATCTGATGGAACATCCCGAGGTGCTGGGCGAGGCCCTCGAGGCTCTGCGCGAAAAGATGCGCGCCCAGGCCGAGGCCGATGCCCACAAGATGCTCGAAGCCCGCAAGGACGACATCTACAAGAATCCCGACGACCCCCAGGGGGGTAATCTCAAGGGCGACCTGACCGTGGTCGAGTTCTTCGACTACAATTGCGGCTTCTGCAAGCAGACCTTCGATTCCCTGTGGGAAGCGGTCAAGAGCGACGGCAAGGTTCGCGTGGTCCTCAAGGAATACCCGATCCTGGGGCCGGATTCAGTGCTGGCGTCCCGTGTCGCCCTGGTGGCCAAGGCCCAGAGCCAGGCCAAGTATGACGAGGTCCACAAGGCGCTGATGAAGTTCCGCGGCCGCTTGGACGAGAAGACCATCTACCGCCTCGCCGGCGAGGCCGGTCTCAACGTCGAGCAGCTCAAGAAGGATGTCAACAATCCCGATATCGAGCGCCAGCTGAAGAAGACTCTCGATCTGGCCCGGTCGCTGGATATCGGCGGCACCCCCACCTTCATCGTCGGCGACCGCATCGTCTCCAGCGCTCTCGACCAGCAGACCATGAAGCAGCTGATGGACGCCGCCCGGCGCGGCATCGCCAAGCAGCCCGGCTGATCCGACCCCGATCGCACCTGACGAAAGCCCCCGGCCGAAAGGTCGGGGGCTTTTTCGTTGGGTGGATATGGGCCGGCATTGATCCGAGCTTCTTGGTCACCCCGAGCCTTGGCGAGGGATCTCATCCTGACGAGGCTTTTCAGAAACGGGACTGACGGAGCAGACGGAGATCCCTCGCCAAGGCTCGGGATGACAAATGGTCAGTATGGTATCATTCAGCCAGAAGCGGTGGCCGGTCTTGGGTGAAAGTCCCTTCGCTTGCGCTCAGGGTGACACGTCATTTCATTCAAAGGTCGGCCGGCAACAGCCCCATCGCCATAAAAAAAGCCCCGGGGATCGGTTGATCCCCGGGGTCGTAGGGTACAGGGTCGTGCTTAGTAAACGTCGTGCTGAGTATTGTAGACGTTGAACTTGCCCGTGGGGGTGATCAGCTTGGGATCCTTGATCACAGCCTTTACCTTCCGGGTCTTGTCGTCGATCACCACGATGGCGGACGGATCGGTCTTGCCGGCCCAGATCGAGAACCAGACTTCATCGCCCTTTTCGTTGTACTCGGCCTGGACAACGCGCTTGACTGCCTTGGTTTCGGGCAGATCGGCCATCTTGGCCACGTTGATCACTTCCGGTCCCTTGTCGAGAGCGTCGATGTTGTAGACGGTGACGGATTCGGCCATGTCCTTTTCGGGGAACAGCGGAGCGTCGGCCCACAGGTTCTTCGACTTGGGATGGGTCTTGACGAACAGCGAGCCCGAACCGTGGTTCTTCAGCTCGGCGACGACCTTCCAGGCCTGATCCTTATGCTTGGCCGGATCGGTGCCGATCAGGGTGATCACGTCGGCGCCCAGGTGCGAGGTCGCCCACACGGGACCGAACTTCGGATGAACGAAGTTGGCGCCGCGGCCCGGATGGGGCTTGGACTTGGTATCGACCAGAGCGGCCAGCTTGCCGTCCTTGGTATCGACCACGGCGACCTTGTTGGAGGCGTTGGCGGCCACCAGGAAGTAACGCTTGGTCGAGTCCCAGCCACCGTCGTGGAGGAACTTGGCCGACTCGATGGTGGTCTCCTTCAAATTCTTGATGTCGGAGTAATCCACCAGCTTGATCAGGCCGGTTTCCTTGAGGTTGATGACCCATTCCGGCTTGATCAGCGAGGCGACGATGGAGGCCACGCGGGGCTCGGGATGGTATTCGCCATCGACGGTGATGGAGCGGGTGGAGACGATCTTGAGCGGCTTGAGATCCTGGCCGTCCATGATCACGTATTGCGGCGGCCAATAGGAGCCGGCCACGGCATACTTGTCCTCGAAGCCCTTGAACTTGGAGGTTTCCACCGAACGGGCATCGAGGCCGATCTTGATGGTGGCGACGACCGCGGGGGTCTCCATCCACAGATCGATCATGTCGAGCTTGCCGTCGCGGCCGATGACGTACACGTAGCGGCCCGACGCCGACAGGCGCGAGATGTGCACGGCGTAGCCGGTCTTGATGATGGTCCAGATCTTCTTGGTGTCGCCGTCGATCAGGGCGACTTCGCCGGAATCACGCAGGGTGACCGAGAAGACGTTCTTCAGATTGACCTTGTTCATCTGCTTCTTGGGACGGTCTTCCGGCTTGGCCGTCACCTTCCACGAAGCGGTCATTTCCTTGATGCCCCATTCCGGCGGCACGTCGGGGGCCATCTGGATGTAGGTGGCCATGTTCTTGATTTCATCCTTGGTCAGGATGTCATCGAAGTTCACCATGCCGCCGTCGGTACCATTGGTCAGAATCTTTTCGAGACGGGCCTGACCCAGCTTCTGGGTATTGGCCGGCTCGAGATTCTTGCCAGTGGCGCCCTTGCGCAGCACGCCGTGGCAGCCGGCACACCGCTCGAAATAGATCTTTGCGCTAGCGTCCTTGGCTTCCTTGGCCAAGGTCGCTTCCTGGGCGAACGCAGCACTCCCCATCGCAAACGGCAGCGCCGTCAGCAACAATGCGTTCCGAACTCCCTTCCACATACGGCAACCCTCCCTTAGGTCAAACAGCACGATGGCCTCATCACCTTGCAGGCGGCGGCCGAAGCGCTAAGTGAAAGCACAATGGCCGTATGGCGCTTCCGACGATGTGACTATCGTCAAATTCCGTCATGGAAATGCCTGAACAACCTGATGGGCATAGGTCAGTTGCGGCTGCTGCCGGCCTCGAGGCAGGCGCGGCGCAGCAAGGTCACGTCGTCGATGCGGATGGCATTGCCGGAAGTATGCACTCCCAGCACCCGCAGCCGCCCCAGCACCCGCGACAGGCTTTCGCGGCGGATGCCGACGCGGCTGGCCAGCACTTCCTTGTTGAAAGGCAGCGAGATCTGGGCTTCGCCCTCGGTGGTGGGAGTCTGGGCCAGCAGGAATTCCGCGACCCGCTGCCAGGGCGTCAGTTCCTTGAGGTCAAGAATCTCGGACGCCAGGCGACGGTTCCACTTCACCAGGGCCGCCAGCATCCGGTAGGCCAGGGCATGGTCGGAATGAAGGGTGTAAAGGAAGGCGCGGCGGCCGACCCGGATCAGGGTGGCGTCCTCGATCACTTCCGCATGGAGGGGGAAGCGGCCGGTCGACAGCATGGCGGCCTCGGCGAAGGAGGTGCCGGGACCGAAAATCTCGACAATGCTTTCGCGGCCGTCCTGGGTCAGGGCGAACAGCTTCACCGCCCCGTCCAGCACGATGTAGAAGCAATCGGCTTCATCTCCGGCGCCGAACAGCAAGGTGCTGCGCCGCCGGCTGATGGTATTCGAATCGGCCAGCAGCCGGTTCAGAACCTCGGGCTGGATGCCGTCGAACAGCGGCAGGGCGCAGACGATCTCCTGTGCCGAGCGCGAATCCTTGAAGACGCGCTGCGGCGTCGACAGCGTCCGGTCGCAATCGGCGGTGGGGCCTTCGCAGGATGGGCGGCAGGGGCACGAGGCCGGACCGACGCCGCCGGCCTTGACCTCTTGGGCTCCGCTAGGCGGGGAACGCAGCGCAGTCGCCATAGATTCTCAACTCCGCCACGTTGGCGATTTCAACCTTGTCGGTCCGGCTGGCCACGACGCCCTTGTCGCGGAGCTTGGCAAAGGCGCGCGACAAGGTCGCCGGGTCCATGCCCAGGTGGTCGGCCAGCAATCGTTTCTCATAGGGCAGCCGCACGATGGCGGCGCCGTCCGTATCGCCGGCCAGGCTCAGCAGGTAGCTGGCCAGACGCTCGGCGGTGGACTGCATCTTGAGTTCGGTGATTTCCTTGACCTGATCGCGCAGATTGGCCGCCAGATACGAGATCATGGCGATGGCGACCTCGAAATGGCTCTCCAGATAAGCCAGCAGGGTATCGGCCCGGATCTCCAGCAACGTGGCCGGGCCGATGGTCCGGGCGGTGGCGCCGTGCGGGCTTCGGGTCAGGACGGCTTCCTCGCCGGCGGTGTCGCCCGGTTGCAGGCGCAAGGGCAGGGGAGTGGCCGATCCGGTGGGGATCAGCACAAGTTCGCCGCTGACGATCAGGTACAGAGCCTCGGCCGGCGCGCCCTCGGTGAAGACCTCCGCGTTTTCGGCCAGCCGGAGCAGGCGGTGGCCATCGAGCAGGATATGCGAATCCGCGCCAGGAAGAACGGCGAACAGCCGGCTGCGCTTCATTGCCCCCTGGACCTCGGAACTCATGCACCCCTCCCGCGGTCAGGGTCGGTCGTGATCAAAACCCTGAACAGTTATTATCATGTCTCTAAAATGAGGGGGGCGACTTGATCTTGGTTAAGAGAGGGCGGTGGGGGTGCGGCGGGCTCGTCAACTTGGCGGATGATCTATGATGTATGGCTAATATTGAGGATTGGCAGGGAAATCCTTGGCAAATTGATCAAGGTCACTCCATGGACGGCGTTCCGGCCGTTAGTGTTTGGAACATTCGGGGGTCCGCAGCCTTTCCCGGAGGGCGCTCGCACGTGCGGGCTGGCGGGAGTTTCGCGGGCCAGATCGAGGTTCGGGAATGTGAGCGGCGAGGGCCGCCGCGTTCCGATCAATATTGTCCGACGTCAAGTCGGCGGCCGATGGTTGGTGGTATCGGTTGTCCTTGGCCGATGGGCACACGCTATGCTGGGGAGCGCAATGGCTACTGAATCCTTGCTGAATAAGCTGCTGAGGATGAAAATCCTGGGGGCGTCCATCTTCGGCGCCGCGGCTATCTTCATCGGCGGTATCATGTTCTGGGGTGCCTTCAACACGGCGATGGAAGCGACCAACACGCTTGGTTTCTGCATCAATTGCCATGAGATGAAGGACAACGTGTACCAGGAATACGTCAAGACCATCCACTACACCAATCGATCCGGTGTGCGGGCGGCGTGTTCCGATTGCCATGTCCCCAAGGATTGGGTCCACAAATTCGTGCGCAAGATCCAGGCCAGCGGCGAGGTCTTCCACTGGCTGATGGGGACCGTCAATACTCCCGAGAAATTCGACGCCAAGCGCTTCCAACTGGCCAAGCGCGTCTGGGAAACCATGAAGAGCACGGATTCGCGGGAATGCCGCAACTGCCATGCCTTCGACCAGATGAACCCGGCCATGCAGAAGCAGCGGGCCAAGAAGCAGCACGAGAATGCTCAGGCCGAGGGCGGCACCTGCATCGATTGCCATAAGGGCATCGCCCACAAGCCGGTTCACCACTTGCTGGAACAAGAAGAAGAGCAGAAGGCCGCCGCCGAGGCCGCCAAGAAGGCGGCCGCCGCTCCGGCTCCGGCCGCCGCTTCGGCTCCTGCTCCGGCTCCGGCTCAGGCTCCGGCCGCCGGTGGCGCCGCGCTGCCGCCGGTCACCGGCAAGGCCGTGGACTGGGCCAAGGTGGCCGAGGCCAAGACCGTGCTGTTCTATCCCGGCCAGACCGCCATCGAATGGGTTCTGACCGGCACCGATCATGGCGGCACCCGCGCCTTCAAGAAGGGCGACCGCTGCTTCGAGTGCCACAGCAACGAAACCGCCGACATGGGCGCCAAGATGGTCTCCGGCTCCAAGGCCGAAGCGACGCCCATTCCCGGCAAGCGCGCCGCCATTCCGCTGTCCATCAAGGCGGCCTATGACAGCGACAACCTGTACATGCGCTTCGAGTTCCCGGCCGGCGGCCATAATGATGTTCCCTTCGCCAAGGGCGGCAACATGGACCCGGAGAACGAGATCAAGCTGGCCATGATGATCGATGGCGGCAAGGTGGACATGGCGGCCCGTTCCGGCTGCTGGACCTCCTGCCATTCCGACGCCCGCGACATGCCGACCGCTCCGGCGGCCGGTGCGCTTGCCGCCGCCAAGGGCATCGACACCAAGGCCGGTTACGTCACCAAATACGTCCCGGAAAGCCGGACCCAGTTCGATACCTCCAAGCGCGACAATTGGGACAAGGTCAAGCCCCAGGCCGAGCTGGATGCCCTGCTGGCCGCCGGAACCTTCCTGGACCTGACCCGCTACAAATCCTCGGGCGCCTCAGAGCAGGGCTACGTCCTGGCCGAGCGCGTGCTCAAGCCCGGCAACGACGTGGCCTATAGCGGCAAGAAGGAAGGCGACAAGTGGGTCGTGACCATGATCCGCCGCCTCAATGGGAGGCTCTCACCATGAATCGTCGGACGTTGATGATAGCCGCCCTCCTCGCTCTGGCCGGCCTGCCGGTCGCGGCGGGAGAGACCGCCAAGGTCTCCATGGACCGCAATCTGTTCACTCCCCAGCACCTCAAGATCAAGCCCGGCACCACAGTCCAGTGGGTCAACGATGAGAAGCGCACCAGCCACAGCGTCTTCTTCGAGGCCGAGGGGCTGGCCGAATCCGATCGCCTGTTTCCGGGCGAGACCTGGAGCCGCAGCTTTGACAAGCCCGGCAAGTACCCTTATCGCTGCGGTCCTCATCCCGAGATGACCGGCATCATCGACGTGGCGCCGTGACCATGAGCCAGGCTCCCGTGGTCTATCTGGTCGGTGCCGGTCCGGGTGACCCCGATCTGCTGACGGTCAAGGCATTGAGGCTGATCCAGTCGGCAGATGTGGTGGTGTTCGACCGTCTGGTCGGCGAGGGCATCCTCGATCTTATTCCCGTCGGCGTGACCCGTATTTGTGTGGGCAAGGAAAGCGGGCATCATCTGATGCCCCAGGACGAAATCAATCAATTGCTGGTGCGTCTGGCCCTGTCGTCGCGCCGGGTGATCCGTCTTAAGGGCGGCGACCCCTTCGTGTTCGGGCGGGGCGGCGAGGAAGCGCGGGAACTGGCCCATCATGGCATCGCCGTGGAGGTGGTGCCCGGTATCACCGCCGCCCTGGGTTGCGCCGCCGGGGCCGGCATTCCCCTGACCCATCGCGACGCGGCGCAAAGCGTGCGGCTGGTCACCGGTCATCTGCGCGACGACAACGAATTGGATCTGGACTGGGTCAGGCTGGCCGATCCCGCCTGCACCCTGGTGATTTATATGGGCCTTGGCGCGGCCAGGCGGATTTCCGAGGGACTGATCGGCGCCGGCTTGTCGCCGTTGACGCCGGTGGCGCTGGTCGAGCGCGGGACCACCGGGGCGCAGCGAACCCTGACTTGCGATCTGGCGGGGCTGGAGGCCGAGGTTTTGCGCGGCCAAGTGCGCCCCCCCGCCCTGATCATCATCGGCAAGGTGGTGGAACTGGCGGAGGAGACCGCCGCCTTGCTGGCACTGGCGGAAGAGCCTCCTTGCCAGCGCCAGGGCCGCTGAGAACTCTTCCAAACACTTGCTCAACGTCAAGCCGCTGGTTTGCGTCGGATGGTATGGATAATTCACCTCTGGGAGGGGTGAGGATGCGGTTGATCGCAGGTTTCGTGGGTCTGGGGGCGTCCCTGCTGCTGGCGTGGCCGGCGGTTGCGCAAGTCTCGCCCGCCCGCCAGGACCGGCTGAGGGAGATGGTGGCCCAGGATTGCGGCTCGTGCCACGGCATGACCCGCAAGGGTGGGCTCGGCTCGCCCCTACTGGCCGAGGACATGGCCCGGCTGTCTTCCGAGGCGGTCATCGAGACCATCCTTGAGGGCCGCCCCGGCACGCCCATGCCGCCCTGGAAGACCATGCTCAGCCGCGACGACGCCGCCTGGATCACCGCCTATCTGATGGGGGAGCTGAAATGAGAATTCTGCTGGCCGCCGCCCTGGCCCTGCTGATGACCGCCTGCGCCCAGCGTGGCACCGGTGATCTCGGTCTGGTGGTCGAGCGCGCCGACGGCCGGCTGATGGTGGTGGAGACCTCCGGGTCGACCCGGCTGGCCGGTATCGACGGTCTGGGCGATCTTTCCCATGCCGCCCTGGTTTATTCCCGTGACGAGCGCTACGCCTTCGTCTTCGGCCGCGATGGCGGCCTGACCAAGGTGGATCTGCTTTCCGCGTCCATCGTCGGCCGGGTGATGCAATCGGGCAATTCCATCGGCGGCGCCATTTCCCAGGACGGCTCGCTGGTGGCGGTGGCCAATTACACGCCGGGCGGCATCAAGGTCTTCGACAGCCGGACCCTGGCCCAGGTGGCCGATATCCCCGCCCTGGGCGCCGACGGCAAGGCCAGCAAGGTCATCGGCATCGCCGATCTGCCGGGCAAGCGCTTCATCTACACCCTTTATGACGCCGGCGAGATATGGATCGCCGATCTGGCCGATCTCCAGGCCCCCAGGCTCACCAAATTCACCAATATCGGCAAGCTGCCCTATGACGCCCTGGTCACCGGCGACGGGCGCTGGTATCTGGCCGGGCTGTTCGGCGAGGACGGCATCGCTCTGCTGGATCTGTGGAACACCGATCAGGGCGTGCGCCGCATCCTCGACCATTACGGCAAGGGCCAGGAGGCGCTGCCGGTCTACAAGATGCCCCATCTGCGCGGCTGGGCGGCGGCCGGCGACGAGGTCTGGCTGCCCGCCATCGGCCATCATCAGGTGCTGGTGGTGGACAAGGGCAAGTGGACGGAAAAGACCCGCATCGACGTGGCCGGTCAGCCGGTCTTCGCCATGGCCCGTCCCGACGGGCGTCAGGTCTGGGTCAATTTCGCCCTGCCCGATTATTCCAAGGTCCAGGTCATCGACACCCAGACCAAGCGGGTGATCAAGACCCTGGAGCCCGGCCTGGCCATCCTGCACATGGAATTCACCCCCAGGGGCGAGCGGGTGTGGCTGTCGGCCAGAGATTCCGACAAGGTGGTGGTCTACGATACCGAGACCCTGGAACAGGTCGCCGAGATGCCGGCGGTCAAGCCCAGCGGCATCTTCTTCACCAACCGCGCCCATAAGACGGGGCTGTGACATGGACGGAATCGACCGGCGCCTCCTCAACGAGTTCCAGCAGGACTTTCCCCTGAGCGCCCGCCCCTACGCGGCGTTGGCCGAGCGCTTGGGCGTGGACGAGGATGAGGTCATGGAGCGGCTGGCGCGGCTGGCCCGGGGCGGCACCATCAGCCGGATCGGCGCGGTGTTCAGGCCCCACACCGTCGGCGGCAGCACGCTGGCGGCCATGGCGGTGCCCGAGGCCGATCTGGACCGGGTGGCGGAACTGGTCAGCGCCTATGGCGAGGTCAACCACAATTATCAGCGCCAGCACCGTCTGAACCTGTGGTTCGTGGTGACGGCGGCCTCGGCCGAACGGGTCAAGGACGTCCTGGGCGACATCGAGTCCCGGACCGGCCTGGCGGTTCTCGACCTGCCGCTGCTCGAGCATTTTCACATCGATCTGGGGTTCGATCTGAAATGGAGCTGAGTGATCTCGACCTGGCCCTGATCGCCGCCCTGGCCGATGGACTGCCCCTGGTTTCCCATCCCTACCGGGCCTTGGGCGCCGGGATCGGCCTGGGCGAGGACGAGGTCATCGGCCGGATCGCCGCCATGCGCGATTCCGGCATCATCCGCCGTTTCGGCATCATCGTGCGCCATCACGAATTGGGCTTTCGCGCCAATGCCATGTCGGTGTGGGACATTCCCGACGAGATGGTCTCCGACCTGGGGCGCCGCCTGGGCGACTCGCCCGAGGTGACCCTGTGCTATCGCCGTCCCCGGCGCCTGCCCGACTGGCCCTATAATCTGTTCTGCATGATCCACGGCCGCGACCGGGAAAGCGTCGAAGCCTTGATCGCCGGCCTGGTCCAGCGCCTGGGGCTCGGTTCCTATGCCCATGCGGTGCTGTTTTCCACCAGGCGGTTCAAGCAGACCGGCGCCCGCTATGGACGGCCGGCCAAGTTGGCGGCGGAGTAGGGGAATGGATGATATCGACCGCGCCATCATCAATACCCTTCAGGGCGGCTTTCCCATCTGTGACCAGCCCTTCGCCGCCATCGCCGAGCCCCTGGGGCTGACCGGCACCCAATTGCTGGCCCGCATCAAGCGCCTGCGCGAGGACGGCATCCTTACGCGGTTCGGCCCCCTGTGGCATGCGGAGAAGATGGGCGGCGGCCTGACGCTGACCGCGATGAAGGTGCCCGAGGACCGCTTCGACGAGGTGGCCGAGATCGTCAATTCCTTCCCCGAAGTGGCCCATAATTACGCCCGCGAGCACGCGCTCAACATGTGGTTCGTGCTGGCGACCGAGAGTCCCGAACGCATCGGCGAGGTGCTGGCCGAGATCGAGGCCCGGACTGGTCTTCCGACCCACGACATGCCCAAGATCGAGGAATTCTATGTGGGTCTGAGGTTCGAAGCATGACCTCCCCATTGGACAGTATCGACCGCGCCATCGTCGTTGCCACCCAGGAAGGCCTGCCCCTGGTGGACCGGCCCTATCACGAGGTCGGCAAGCAGGTGGGCATCTCCGGCGACGAGGTCATGACCCGCATGGAGCGCTTGCTGGCCCTGGGCGCCATCCGCCGCATCGGGGTGGTGCCCAACCATTACGCCCTGGGCTATCGCTTCAACGGCATGACCGTCTGGGATGTGGCGGACGAGGATATCTCCGAGGCCGGCCGGCGGGTGGGGGAGCTGGATTTCGTCAGCCATTGCTATCACCGGCCGCGCCATCTGCCCGATTGGCCCTATAGCCTGTTCGCCATGATCCACGCCAAGGATCGCGACGGCGCCGATGCCCTGGTGGCGCGGGTCGCCGCGACGCTGGGCGGCCTGCAACGGGGGCATCTGGTGCTGCAACCTCACCAGCAAGCATTGCTATTCCATTTCTGCCGACAAGGATTTTGCCGGCGAATTGTCGACGCCCGAAGTGTTCGAGGTCATGAAGGATCTCAAGGCGTTCCGGGTGCCGGTGCTGATCCTGTCGGGCGGCGAGCCGCTGCTGCGTCCCGATATTTTCGACATCGCCATCCGCGCCAAGGAGATGGGGTTCTATACGGCGCTGTCGTCCAACGGCACCCTGATCGATGCCGCCATCGCCGACCGGATCGCCGAGATCGGCTTTGATTACGTGGGCATCAGCATCGACGGCATCGGCCCCACCCATGACCGCTTCCGGGCGCGTCAGGGCGCCTTCGCCGAATCCATCTCGGGCATCCGTCATTGCGTCAAGCGGGACGTCAAGGTCGGCCTGCGCTTCACCATGACCATGGACAATGCCGCCGAGATGCCTCAGGTGGTGGAACTGATGGAAAGCGAGGGGGTGGCCAAGTTCTACTTCTCGCATCTGAACTATGCCGGGCGCGGCAACAAGAACCGCCTCGACGATGCCACAATCCAGATCACCCGCAATGCCATGGACAGTCTGTTCGACATCGCCTGGAGCCATGCCGAGGCCGGGCGCGAGCGTGAATTCGTCACCGGCAACAACGATGCCGACGGCCCCTATTTCCTGGGCTGGGTCCAGCGCCACCACCCGGCCAAGGCCGATCACATCAAGGCCAAGCTGGGGCAATGGGGTGGCAACGCCTCGGGCATCAACGTCGCCAATATCGACAATCTGGGCGAGGTCCACCCCGATACCATGTGGTGGCACCATAAGCTGGGCAATGTGCGTAACCGCCCGTTCTCCGCCATCTGGCCCGATACCTCGGATGCGCTGATGGCGGGTCTGAAGACGCGGCCCCGGCCGGTGGAGGGACGCTGCGCCGCCTGCGCCCATCTGGCCATCTGTAACGGCAATACGCGTGTGCGGGCCGAACGGGTCACCGGCAATGCCTGGGCCGAGGATCCCGGCTGTTACCTGAGCGACGAGGAGATCGGACGGACATGAAGGCCTCGTTGATGGCATTGGCGCTGCTGGCGCTTGCTTGTCCCGCCCTGGCCGCTTCCGAGGACGCGCCGCGTCTGTATGCCGAGCATTGTGCCGCCTGCCATGGCGGTGACCGGCTGGGCGCCATCGGCCCGGCCCTGCTGCCGGAAAATCTCGGCCGCCTGAAGAAGGCCGAGGCGGAAAAGGTCATCGCCGAGGGCCGGGTCGCCACCCAGATGCCGGCTCATGGGCAGAAGCTGTCGCCCGAGCAAATCAAGGCTTTGGCCGAATACGTCTTCACGCCGCTGGCGGCGGTGCCGCGCTGGGGCATGGAGGAGATCAAGGCGTCGCGCATCGTCAACGTCGATCCCGCCAGCCTGCCGGCCAAGCCGCAATGGGAGGCCGATCCGCTCAACCTGTTTACCGTGGTGGAGACCGGCGATCACCATGTCACCATCCTTGACGGTGATTCCCTGACGCCGCTGGCCCGCTTTCAAAGCCGCTTCGCCCTGCATGGCGGCGCCAAGTATTCCCCCGACGGCCGCTTCGTCTATCTGGCATCGCGCGATGGCTGGATCACCAAATACGACCTCTACACCCTGCAGATCGTCGCCGAGATCAGGGCCGGGGTGAATACCCGCAATGTGGCGGTCTCCCACGATGGCCGCTTCCTGATGGTCGGCAACATGCTGCCCCATACCCTGGTGGCCCTGGACGCCCGCGATCTGTCGCCCATCCAGGTCATTCCGGTGGTGGGCGACAAGGGCGCCAGCTCGCGGGTGTCGGCGGTCTATACCGCGCCGCCTCGGGCCAGTTTCATCGTGGCACTGAAGGATCTGACCGAGCTTTGGGAGATCCCCTACGCCGATGATGCCGGGCCGGTTCTTAACGGCTTCGTCCATTCCTATGAAAAGGGCCACGAGGAGGGCATCGGGCCGGACGGCCGCTTCAAGGCCCTGCGCATCACCATCCCCGATTACCTGGACGACTTCTTCTTCGACGCCACCTACGAGCGCGCCATGGGTGCCTCGCGCGATGGCATGAAGGGCCTGGTGGTGGATCTGGACATCAAGCGCAAGGTCGCCGAGATCGACCTGCCGGGAATGCCCCATCTCGGTTCGGGGATCATCTTCAGGAAGGATGGCCGCGACTTCATGGCCACGCCCCACCTCAAGGAAGCGGTGATCAGCATCATCGACATGAGTACCTGGAAGACGGTCAAGCGCATTCCCACCCTGGGGCCGGGCTTCTTCATGCGTGGGCACGAGACCAGCCCCTATGCCTGGATCGACGTGTCCATGGGCAAGGACAAGGACGCCATCCAGATCATCGACCTCACCGCCATGGAGATCGTCAAGACCCTGCGGCCGGCACAGGGGCGCACCACCGCCCATGCCGAGTTCGACCGCTGGGGCAAGACCGTGCTGATCTCGGTGATGGAGGCCGAGGGCGAACTGATCGCCTTCGATGCCGCCAGTTTCGAGATCAAGGCGCGGCTCCCCATGAAGCGGCCGGTGGGCAAATATAACGTCTTCAATAAAATCCACTATTCGGGCGGCACCAGCCATTAGGGCGGGAGCAGGCCCTATCTGAAAGCATTACCCCTATTGGTCGAAGTATACCCTAAGGGGTATGGCTTCCCGCATCACTCGCTAATAACGTTAAATCGGATGGGCGCGATGGTGAGGTGGGCTTATGTCCCTGGCATGGCGCGATGCGATGAATGTGGGCGATCCGGTCATAGACGCGGATCATCGGCATCTGGTGGACATGATCAACGTCTTCGAGGCCGCCATCAGCGGCAGCATCGATCACAAGCGGATCGCCCAGGTGCTGCTGGGGCTGGTCGAGTATACGGGAGAGCATTTCAAGCGTGAGGAGGATATCCAGCGCCGGGTGGGCTATCCCTACCATGATTGCCATTGCCGCTCCCATCGGGACGTCTTGAAGCAGCTGGTGGAAATCGTCCAGGCCTACACCATGGCCACAGGCGTAAAACGCGACGAGATGGTGCGCGGTTTGGGGAAGTTCCTGCGGGAATGGCTGGTGGACCACATCATCCAGTCGGATTTGCGGATGAAGCCCTATGTGCTCAAGCACCGCGAGGCCCGGGCCGAAGCCGAGAAACGCAAACGGAAGGCTTTTGCCCTGTCGCAGCAGATCGCCGGCTTTCCGCCATCCTGACTGTGCAAAGACGCTAAGCTAAGGAGACGGCCGACACCAGCCGCTTGGCGGGCTGGGTGGCGCGTCGGCCACCAATCGCCGCAGGCACTCGCCCCAGCGCCGGGCGAAGTCTTCGCCGTCCGGCCCCCCCGGCCCGGCCAGGGCGGATGCGTCGCGGGCCACCAGATGGGGGATGGCGGGGCGGCGGATGGTGCTGCGGATTTCATCTTCACGCATCTGCCCGGCCTCGGCATCGTCGTCGAACAAGATGATGGCCAGGCGGGTGGGGTCTTGGGTCTTGATCACGTCCATGAACTTGTAATCATGCCAGCGCCGCCCGATCCTGGCGTTTTCGGCGCTGACGCTGGCATCCAGGGCGATCAAGGCATGGACCCGGCCGCCCTCCACCGGCGTCGACCAGGATGAATTGGCGATCAGCGAGATCCAGGCGCCGAAGGAGCGTCCGGCGAGGACGACCTTGTCATACCCGTCGGCATGGGCCTGTTGGGTCAAGCGGAACAGCGCTCCTCCCAACTCGTGCTCGTGGACGAAATCCGGCGCGACGCGGTTGACGGCGATTCGCCAGCCATCGGCCTCGAACAGCCGCAAAAGCGGCGGCAACCCCGCGGGCGCGTCCTCGGCGATTGTATAGATGACGAGGCCGCTGGCCGCGACGCCGGGCAGGGGCGCCAGCAGGGCCAGGAGCAAGGCCAATACGCATGAAAAAGGGTGGAAACTCATGGTCGCCACCCTGCCACACCAAGCTGTCGGCATCCTATCGTCAGAACAGATAGTTCATGACGCTGCCCGGCTTCACCGTCGACGGCGAGGTGACGCGGATATTCTGCTCGTAGCTGCCGACACCGCGCATGACCTCGTTGAGGAACGGCGTGTCCTGGGAATTGTCGTTGTTCTCATCCAGGCTGGCGGCACCGAAGCCGAACATGGTCCGCGCCAGCAGGGGGGTGAAGCCGCGGTCTTCGCGCTGCTGGCGGCGACCATCGGGATTAAGCTGCCCATCCTGCTGGAAGCGCAGCATATTCTCTTCATTGAGGCCAACCTGATGGGCGTAATCCGTCCGTTCCACATCGGGCCGGGTCGAGGACGCAACATTGCGCCCACCGGAGCCGATGCGGGCTGTTGCCGCCGCTACTCCGGTCGCTGCTGCTGCGCCGACCTGTTTGGTGCTCAATGCCATGATGGACTCGGATACACTAAGCCTAAATTAATCCAGCGTTAAGCATACCGCTACCGGGTCCGAATTGGAAGCGTTATTAATAAGTTGCGGTGGATGGCGCAGAGTCGCGCAGAGGCAAGTGCTCTATAAATCCGGCCGGCTTCCCATAGTATTGCGCCGGGATGACAGAATATCTCTCGGACTTATCTATGGGATCGAAATGCCAGATTCACCGTATTTTTTATCGGGTGCTATTTTGCTGGTGAAGAGTGGTCTCTGAAATCAGGACGCACTTGGAGATGCTTCAAAAACCCTTGCCGGACAGCCAGGACAGAGTCCGTTCGGCGGTCGGCTCCCACCAGCAATCGTCGAGCATCAATCCATGGGGAGCGCCGGTGAGAATGGAGAGATCGGCTCCGAAATAAGTGGCCGTCTCCATCAGGGCGGATGAGGGAACCAGGACGTCGCGGTCGCCGCCCAGAACCAGCACCGCCGGACGCCGGCGCCCCAGGGGCAGGCGCGGCCTGGCCGGGTTCAGCAACTCGACGCAGATGCGATGGGATTCCTTTTGCAGGCGAGGCAACAGATGGGCCACGGATTCCGTCGGCGTCGAATCGGAGAAGAAGGCGCGGCGGATGACGTCGCCCTTGATCATGGTCGGCCCCAGGCTTTGCAGCAGCCCGAATTGCAGGCAGACCTCCGGCGAGAACATGGAAAGATGCAGGGCCGAGGACATCAGGCCCGAGGGCGGCACGCTGGACATCAGCACGGCCCCCTTGATGCGGTCGTCGTCGGCCAGACAATGCTGAACCAGCAACCCCCCCAGGGAATGGCCGATCAGGATGACCTCGCCGCCGATATGATCCATGGCGGTGTGGATGTCGGTGACATAATCGCCGAGGGAGGCGTAATTGAAGCCGCCCTCGCTCTCGCCATGGCCGCGCAGGGACACCGCATGGGTGGCAAAGCCGGCACGGGCGAAGAAGGGCATGAACCGCTCGGCCCAGACCCAGGCGCCGCAATAAGATCCGTGAATGAAGAGCAGGGACGGCCGCTCGGCGGGGGCGCCTTCGGCGGGATGGCAGTGCAGGAGTTCGAGTTTCACGAGAGGCCGATCGATTTTTTCAGCCGGGCGAGGAGGCCCGGCTTGGGGGCCGGTTTCGTCTTGGGCGCGGTGGGTTTGGCCGCCGATGTGGAAGATCGGATGGGCTTGGCCTTGGGGACCGGCTTGCAATTGGGATTGGTGTAGGAAAAGAACATGCGGAATTCGCCGTCGGCGGCGACTTTATAATAGGCCACCTTCTTCAGGAAGGGGTCGAGCTTGCAGCGGCGCTTCGCATCGATTTCCGCGCTCTCGCGATCGTCGATGTCGGAATAGTCCAGTCTGCCCTGCTTGAGTTCCTGCCCTTCCCGGCAGCTATAGATTTCGGTGCTCATGCCATCGCCCTTATGACCGGCGCCCTTATGACCGGCGCGATCATAGCGGTGAGCGTGGCGAAATCGCAACCGTCTCCAATGTGCATCGGCCCCGTCAAGGGTAACCGGATGTTCAGATTCGCGATCTATGCTATATATTGTGAATCCCCGCGCTGGCGGGGGCAAAAGGATGAAGCGACATGGCCGACAAGGACGACGCGATCAATCAGGCTCTTGGGCTGGGTGATAACCGCGAGGCGGTCTACGACGTTTCGGTGGAATTATCGGCGGTGCTGGGAACCGCCAACCTGCCCATCGCCCAGTTGCTGAAGCTGGGTCGCGGCGCCGTGGTGGAACTGGACCGCAAGGTCAATGATCCGGTGGATCTTTACGTCAACCGCAAGCGGGTCTGCCGCGCCGAGGTGGTGGTGGTCGAGGATCATCTGGCCGTGACCATCACCGAGGTGCTGAAGCGCGCCGCCGATTGACGGCAGCCCTTGCCCTGCTAGTCTGTGCCCCTGCATTGCCAAAGTTGGGGCCAGATCATGAAATTCTTTATCGATACCGCCGAAGTCCCGGAAATCCGTGAGCTTGCCGCCACCGGTCTGGTGGACGGCGTCACCACCAATCCGACCCTGATCGCCAAGAGCGGCCGCAAGATTCTCGACGTCATCGCCGAGATCTGCGACATCGTTCCCGGCCCCATTTCGGCAGAAGTGGCCGCCACCGACTTCGACACCATGCTGGAAGAGGGCCGCAAGCTGGCCAGGCTGCGGCCTAACGTCGCCGTGAAGGTGCCGCTCACTCCGGCTGGTCTCAAGGTGTGCAAGGTGCTGTCCGACGACGGTGTCAAGGTCAACGTCACCCTTTGCTTCTCGGCCAATCAGGCGATTCTTGCGGCCAAGGCCGGCGCCTCCTTCATCTCGCCCTTCGTCGGGCGACTGGATGATATCGGTCAGGACGGCATGGAGCTGATCGCCGACATCGTCGGCATCTATCGCGAATATCCGGCCTTCCGTACCGAGGTTCTGGCCGCCTCCATCCGTCATCCCATGCATGTGACCGAGGCGGCGCGCCTGGGTGCCCATGTGGTGACCATGCCGCCGTCGGTGTTGCGCCAGATGTACAGCCACCCCCTGACCGATAAGGGGCTGGCGGCGTTCATGTCCGATTGGGCCAAGACGGGCCAGTCGATCCTTTAGGTCTCAAGGGCCGCAGAACCTGATGCAGGGCGTCGCGGCCAAGGTACGAGCCACGATGGCTGACCTTGGCCGAACCCCAGGCGACCGCCAGGGGTAAGGCTTGTTCCATGTCCAGGCCCAGGGTCACGGCCTGGGTCAGGCCGGCGGCGAAGGCATCACCGGCGCCGGTCGTATCGACCACCGGGACGTCGGGGGCGGTCGCCCGCAGATGCTCGCCGTTAATGCCGAAGGCCTCGGCGCCCTCCGCCCCGTGGGTGATGATCACCCAGCGCAACACCTCGCCGGCCAGGGCCGTTCCGGCGGCCAGGGGATCGTTCAGAACCGTCTCGTCCAGGTCAGAGCGTGAGGCCACCAGGATCTGAGCGGGCAAGGCGCCATCCTCGCGGGGGCGCATCTGGGCGATGATCGGGCACAATTGCGCCTTGGCCCGCAACAGCTCGGCCAGTTTTTGGCCGTGGGAGCGCACATAGACGCAATCGGCGGCTAGGTCGAGCAGGCGCCGGGGTGCCCGGTTCTCTGTGGCCCGGGTCAGATTGACGATGGTGCGCTCGCCCTCGGGGTCGAGCAGGACCAGGGAGCGGGTGCTGGGCCCCGCCATCCTGGTGACCGGGCCGATATCGATGCCGTGGCGAGACAGTTCGGCCAGCAGGTCATCGGCCAGGGCATCGCTGCCCACCGCCGCCACCAGGGCGACATCGTGCCCGGCATGGGCCAGGGCGATGGCGGTATTGGCGCCGCCACCGCCCAGACGGCTCACCGGTGGACGGCCTTGGATATGGGTGCCTTCCCGCAGACGCTGGTCGAGATGGACGATCTCGTCGCGGGCGACACTGCCCAGGACCACGATTCTGGCCATGTCCACCTCCCTATTTCACCTTACAGGATAGCTCCGTCTCCGCGGTGATGCCATGATGGTGGTCATGTCGACCCTGGAAACCCCGTCAAACGGCGCGACCTGGAACCGGGCTTTGCGGCATCGGAACTACCGCTTGTTCTTCTGCGGCCAGGCCGTGTCGCTTCTGGGGTCGTGGATGCAGATGGTGGCCCAGTCCTGGCTGGTCTACCGCTTGACCGGCTCGGCGGAAATGCTGGGCCTGGTGGCCTTCGTCAGCCAAATTCCGGTCTTCGTTTTCGGCCTGTTGGGAGGAGCAGCCTCCGATCACTTTCCCCGTCGTAAAGTGATTCTGGTCACCCAGAGCGCCTTTCTGCTGCAAGCGGCGCTGCTGGCCTCGCTGACCCTGTCCGGGCTGATCGCCGTCTGGCACGTCCTGGTGGCGGCCGTGCTGTTCGGCATGATCAACGCCATCGACATTCCCGCCCGGCAGGCATTCACCGTCGATCTGGTGGGCAAGGAGGATCTGGGCAATGCCGTCGCCTTGGACGCCACCATCTTCAACGCGGCCCGGCTGGTGGGACCGGCCATGGCCGGTGGCGTGGTGGCGTCCTTGGGCGAGGGCTGGTGCTTCGCCGTCAACGCCGTCAGTTTTCTGGCCGTCCTGGCGTCCCTGCTGCTGATGAGCGCCGTTCCGGCGACCGGAGCCGGCGGGGCGGGCGAGGGCATGCTGGAAAGGATCAGGGGTGGTCTCGCCCATGTGGCGGGAAAGCCGTCCATCCTGGCGTTGATCGCGCTCTTGGGATTGTCCGGCCTGATGGGGATGTCGTTCAGCGTGCTGATGCCGGTTTTCGCCTCCCGGGTGCTGGGCGGCGGCCCCGAGGCCTTGGGGCTGTTGATGAGCGCGGCGGGGGCGGGGGCGTTGCTGGCGTCCGTGGCGGTGGCGGTCCTGGGGGTGGGAACGGCCCGCTCCCGGCTGGCCTGGGGGCTGTCGGGATTCGGACTGGCCCTGATCGCCTTTGCCCTGTCACCGTCGCTATGGCTGTCGGCGGGCTTGCTGGCCCTGGCCGGGATGGCTCTGGTCGCCCATAACACCGCCTCGCAGACCTTGGTCCAGATTCTGGTGGCCGATGCCTATCGGGGTCGGGTGATGGCGCTGTATTCCATGACCTTCATGGCGGCGACGCCCACCGGATCACTTCTGGCGGGATTTCTCGCAGAGCGAATGGGGCCGCAGCCGACCGTGGCGCTGGGTGGGCTTGCCTGCGTCCTGGGCGGCCTGGCCTACCGGCGCTGGGCACCCTGATCGGCTTTGGCTGGGAAGATCAGGGAAAAGACGGCCCCACCGTCCTTGGCATTTTCCACGACGACCTGTCCTCCATGAGCGTCCATGATCTGACGGACGATGGCCAATCCCAGGCCAGAGCCGCTCTTGCGCCGCTCGGCCCGCCAGAAGCGCTGGAAGATGCGGTCCCGCAATTCATCGGGCACCCCCGGTCCCTGATCGATCACCCTCAGAATGGCGGGAGCATCCACCTGAAGGGTGATTGTGCCGCCGGCCGGCGTATGGGTCAGGGCGTTCTCGACCAGATTGCGGGCGGCGTTGAAGATGGATTCGGCGTTGCCGGCCACCGGGATGGCGGCCCCTTCGATGACCTCGATCATGCGGCCCTGCTGCAGCGCCATGGGTGCCAGGAAGACCCCCACATCCACGGCGATGGCGTTGAGGTCGGCCTGCTCGTCCATGGCGATGGTCAGGGCCTCGGCGCGGGCCACCGCCAGCAGCTGATTGATCAGCCGGGTCATGGAATCAAGATCGTGGGCCAGGGCATTGCGGGTGGCGGCATCGTCGAGGCTGTCGATATGGGCCCGCAGAACCGCCAGCGGCGTACGCAATTCATGGGCGGCATCGGCGGTGAAGTCGCGCTGGATACGAAACCCGGCCTCGATACGGTCGAGAGCGCTGTTGACCGCATGGACCAGAGGCAGGATTTCCCGGGGCACATCGGCCTCGGGCAGGCGGAGGTCGGTGGTGTCGGGGCCGATGGCGGCGGCCTTCTCCGACAATTGACGGAGCGGCGCCAGGGAATTGCGGATGGTCACCAGGCTGACCAGCAGCATGGCGACGAGAAAAGGAGCCCCCAGCCATCCGCCTTCCTCGGCGAATTTCTCCAATAGCGCCTGGGTGAGGGCGTCGAAATCGCGGCCGCTCTCTTCGACCTGCACCACCAGGGGCCGGCCATCGACGGTCATCGCCGCGGCGGCGCCGAACATCAGGATCGGACCCGGGCCGTCAGGGTTATAGCGATACAGGCTGGGGCTGGAATCCAGGGCGGGCAGGGGGCCGACGCCTTCGCCCTCCTGGGTCAGAATCTGCCCGGTGGCCCTGTCCCTGACCGCAAAGCGAAAGCCGTTGCTGGGGCTGGCATAGGAGGCGAGGGTGGATGGCGGAAGACTGACGGCGAAAGTGCCGTCAGCGCTGCGTCCGAGAGATCTGGCGACGGCGACCGCTTCTTCCATCAGGAAGTGGTCGCGCTGGATTTCCGCCGCCGAATGGTATTTCCACCAGAGCCAGGAATAGGCCAGGAGGATGGCGAGCAGGGTGGTGGTGGACAGGCGGATCACGATCCGCCACAAAATGGCGGGCGGTTGCCGGGTCAAGGACCGCCATCCGCCAGCATGTAGCCGATGCCGCGCCAGGTATGCACCGCGACCCCGGCCTTGCTCTGCTGCAGGCGCTTGCGCAGGCGGGAAATGAGCACCTCGACCGAGTTGGACGAGACCTCGTCGTCGAAGCCGTAAAGCCCTTCCTCCAAGGAGCGCTTGGGCACCACCTTGCCGGCCCGGCGCAGCAGATGCTCGAGCATCTCCATCTCACGCCGGGGCATGGGAACCAGGGCGCCATCCACCCGGACTTCGCGTCCGGCCGTATCGAAAACCAGATTGCCCAGGCCCAATTCCACCGATAGGGCGGCACCGGGGCGGCGCAGAATGGCTCGCAGCCGCGCCACCAATTCTTCCATGGCGAAGGGCTTGAGCAGATAATCATCGGCACCGGCATTCAACCCGGTTACCCGGTCGTTGATACCGTCTCTTGCGGTCAACACCATCATGGGACAGGTGGTGCCACGGGCGCGCTGGGTCTTGATCAACTCCAGTCCATCGCCGTCCGGCAGTCCAAGATCGAGGATGGCCGCCTGATACGGGGCGGATTCGAAGGCGGCGGAGGCATCGGCGGCGGTACCGAAAACATCGGGTACGAAACCGGCGCTTTTCAGGCCAGCAGCGATGAATTCCGCCAGGCGTTCGTTGTCTTCAACCAGAAGAATCCGCATGGAACCCTATTTCAGGACGTAAAAGACGTCCGAATCGTCGTCGCCCTTGATCCGCACCTGAACCAGGGCCTGATTGCCATCATACCACAGGTCGCGCTTCAAGCCGCCGTCCCAGACCCAGTGCTGAGCCTTCAATGGTCTGCCGCGCACCGTAATGGTGTCCTCCCCGGCATAGGAGGTCTTGATGGGAGTCGCGTCGCCATCGGCGGGGTCCAGGACGATATTGGTCTGAGGAGAAGGGATATGCCACAAGGTGGCGGGCAGCATTTCCGGGTGATAGACCGGCGGCTTGCCATCCACCGATACCGTCATGCGGCTCCGCGACACCTCCGCCTCGACCTTGTGGCGCAGGCCGTCATCGTCGGTGAAGAAGTCCATGGCCTTGAGGTGGTCGTTTTCCCACAATTCGGTGCCGTGCTGCTCGAAGGAATAGGCGGTCACCATCAGAATGCTCACCCGGATGGTGGCGTGAATGGTGACGACGGTGCCGCCATCGGGACGGGTGCGGAAGGTGTAGGAATGGCTGCCGATGGTTTCGCCATTGCGAACCACCGAATAAGTCAGTGTCTGATCGGCTCTGGCGGACAGAAAGGCTGGCATGGCCGCCGCGGGCAATGCCGGAAGCAGCATGACGAGGGCGGCAGTCAGGCGACAGACGATGCGCATTTGTGTCTTTCACCCACGACGAGAACGAAAGTACCCCCGGGACGAATCCCGGGGGCGACTCGTGTCGATCAGGACAGCAGCTTGTTCCACCACCCCTTGCGCGGCGGCTTGGCCGGAGCGGGAGGGGTCGGTTCCGCGATCGGCTCGGCGGGCACCGGCTCGGGCGCGACCGGGGCCGATTCCGCTTCGGTGACGGCCGGAGCTTCGGGCTCGGCGACGGTTTCGGGGGCCGAGGCCGGCGCTTCCAATTCTACGATTGGGGCGTCGGTGACGGTCGCCACGGGGGCGGCATCCTCGGCGGCGATTTCGGCTTTCTTGCGCGGAGCGGCCCGCTTGCGCTTGGGCTTTTCCTCGGCGGCGGGAGCGGCCTCGACTTCGGTCACGGTGGCTTCCGCCTTCTTGCGCGGCGCCCGCTTGCGCTTGGGCTTTTCCTCCGTGGCAGCCTCGCTCTCCCCTTCCAGGGGCAGGGGTGCGGCTTCGGCGGCAGCTTCCGACGGGATTGCGGTTTCGGCGGGGGCGATCACGGCCTCGGCCTCGTCTGCATCGGGGGAAGCGCCCTCGACACCGGCCTCGCCTTCTCCCTCACCCTCACCCTCACCCTCGCGCCGACGCCGGCGGCGACCGCCGCGACGGCCACGACGGCGCTTGCGGGGCTGGTCGTCATCACCGCCCTCGGTGCGATTTTCCTCGTTCTCGCCTTCGGCTTCGTCGTCCTCCTCGGACTCACCCTCGGTGTCACCCTCGGCAGCGAGGTCTTCGCCGCCAGCGGCCTGCTCGCCCTGTTCGGGGCGGTCATCACCGGGCTTGCGCCGCCGGCGACGACGGCGACGGCGCTTGCGTCCGGCCTCGCCCTCGCCTTCGGAATCGCCTTCCGCCTCGGCACCACGGCTCTCGGACGAGCGATTGGTCCGTTCGGCCGGAGCCTCCTCTTCCTCTTCCTCGTCCTCGATCTCTTCCTCGTCCACCACGACGGGCGGACGGTGGGCGGCATCATCCATGGAGATGGCGGTGCGGGTCGGCTCGTCGGGGCGGGGTTCGGCCTTGACCTTGTCCATGCGGTAGGCCGGCGGGATCAGGGAATCGTCACCGGACAGGAAGACGCTGAACTCATAGCGTTCCTCGATGGCGGCCAGGGCCGAGCGCTTCTGGTTGAGGATGTAGAGCGCGATGGCGGTGGGCACATAGACCGTGACCTCGGAGGAGCGGCGGCGGATGCCCTCTTCCTCGATGGCGCGCAGCACGTGCACTGCCGCCGATTCCACCGAACGCACCAGACCGGTGCCGCCGCAATGGGGGCAGGGGCTGAAGGTGGTTTCCTGGAGCGAGGGGCGCAGACGCTGGCGTGATAGCTCCAACAGGCCGAAAGCGCTGATCTTACCCACCTGGATGCGGGCGCGATCGTTCTTCAGGGCTTCCTTGAGGCGACGCTCGACCGCATGGTTATTGCGGTTCTCTTCCATGTCGATGAAATCGATGACGATCAGACCGGCCAGGTCGCGCAGGCGCAACTGGCGGGCCACCTCGTCGGCGGCCTCCATATTGGTCTTGAGCGCCGTCTCCTCGATGTGGCGTTCCTTGGTGGAGCGGCCGGAATTGACGTCGATGGCCACCAGGGCCTCGGTCTGGCTGATGACGATGTAGCCGCCCGACTTCAGTTGGACCACCGGGGAGTGCATGGCGTCCAACTGGGCTTCCACTTGATAGCGGTGGAACATGGGCATGATCGGGTCTTTGTAGGGCTGGACCTTCTTGGCATGCGACGGAGTCAGCATGCGCATGTAATCCTTGGCCAGACGGTAACCCTCGTCACCGTCCACCAGCACCTCGTCGATATCGCGCGAATACAGGTCGCGGATCGAGCGCTTGATCAGGCTGGCTTCCTCGTAGGTCAGCGCCGGGGCGCTGGACTTGAGGGTCAGTTCGCGCACGCTGTCCCACATGCGCAGCAGGTATTCGTAATCGCGCTTGATCTCGGTCTTGGAACGCTCGGAACCGGCGGTGCGGATGATCACCGCCATGCCATCGGTAATGTCCATCTCGTTGGCGATGGATTTGAGACGGCGGCGATCGGTGGCGGAAACGATCTTGCGCGACACCCCGCCGCCCCGGGCGGTGTTGGGCATCAGCACGCAATAGCGGCCGGCCAGGGAGAGATAGGTGGTGAGAGCGGCTCCCTTGTTGCCGCGCTCTTCCTTGACCACCTGCACCAGCATGATCTGGCGGCGCTTGATCACTTCCTGAATCTTGTAATTGCGCAGCAACCGGGCGCGGCGGCGCTCGTTCTCGGCGTCGTCGTCACCGCCCACGGTCTCCACATGGCGCTTGCGCGAGCCATGGCTTTCCTCGGAAGAGCCTTCACCGGGCTCGGAGGGGGCATCCTCGACAGTGGTGCCGTCGGTCTGCTCGGCCACGGCCTCGGCGGCCAGATGGCCCTCGCCGATGGGCTCGGCCTCGTCGCGGTCGTTGGTGGCCTCGCGCATCACCTCTGCGCGCTGGGCCGCCAGCAGCGCCTGACGGTCCGCCACCGGAATCTGGAAATAGTCGGGGTGGATTTCGCTGAAGGCCAGGAAACCGTGGCGGTTGCCGCCGTACTCGACGAAAGCCGCCTGGAGCGAGGGCTCCACGCGCACCACCTTGGCCAGATAAATATTACCCTTCAGTTGCCGCTTGGTGGATGTCTCAACATCCAGTTCTTCCAGGCGGGTTCCATTGACCACCACGACCCGGGTCTCCTCCGGGTGGGTGGCGTCGATCAACATACGCTTGAC
>JACQAD010000059.1 GCA_016195125.1 Magnetospirillum sp. | reverse complement strand
GCCCTCGGGCAGGGGGGCGCCGGTGAAGATACGGACCGAGGCCCCTTTCGGCAGAGGCCCGTCGAAGGGATGGCCGGCGGCCACTCGTCCCACCACCGGCAGCAATCCGTCGGCGGGCAGATCGGCATGGCGGAAAGCCCAGCCATCCACCGCCGAATTATCATGAGGCGGAACGTTGACGCCCGAGACCACATCCTCGGCCAGAAAACGGCCCAGGCAATCATGGAGGTCGAGACGCTCCTCGGCCATGGCCGGCCCGATGCTGGATTCCAGCCGAGCCAGGGCATCGGCGATGCTCATCATCGCGTCGCCGGCCTGAAAGCGGGCCGTCATGACAGCCCGACTCGGGACAGGATCAGGCGGCCGATGGCATCGGTATCGTCGATGCCCAACTGGGGCAGCGAGCAGTCCGGCACCGGCCGGTCGCTGACCAGGGCCACCACGTTGTCGTCCTCAAGATAGACAGGGGGCTTGCCGGTTTCCTGGCGCCAGACTTCGAGGCGCTGGTGCGGCCATTTGCGGAATCCTTCGATCAGGACCAGATCCACCGCGCTCATGCGGGCCAGCAATTGCTCCATGGAATATTCGGGCTCGTCGCGATACTCGTGCATCAGCGCCCAGCGTCGGGCCGAGGCGATCATCACCTCGGAGGCGCCGGCCTCCCGGTGTTCGTACGAAT
This sequence comes from Magnetospirillum sp., assembly GCA_016195125.1. Classification (GTDB taxonomy): domain Bacteria; phylum Pseudomonadota; class Alphaproteobacteria; order Rhodospirillales; family Magnetospirillaceae; genus Phaeospirillum. The sequence continues at coordinate 4,439 of JACQAD010000059.1, read as the reverse complement.
CCTTGCCCTTCTTGTCCACGTCGAAGCCCTCATGCGCCTGCTTGACGGTGGAGATGGTGAGCCCCTGGGCCTTGAACCAGGGGACCAGACGGATCATCAGCGAGGTCTTGCCGCTGCCCGAACGGCCGGAGAGTCCGAATACCTTCATGGCCCCCAGCCCTAATGACCGCGCATGTGGCGCAGACCTGATTGCAGGTAATCCCAGCCGGTGATCAGGGTCAGGATGGCGGCGACCCACAGGCCCACCTCACCCAGCAGACGGGTGGGCATGAAGGTGGCGGCGTCCCCCACCAGCAGGACCGGAATGGCGGTCATCTGAATGCCGGTCTTCCACTTGGCCAGCTTGGACACCGGCATTCCCACCCGCACCTCGGCCAGGAATTCCCGCAGCCCCGACACCAGTATCTCGCGCAGCACGATCACCAGGGCGGGCAGGTAGGACAGGTGACTGACCCGGTCGAAGGCCACCAGCATGAACAGCACCGATGCCACCAGCAGCTTGTCGGCGATGGGGTCGAGAAAACGGCCGAAATTGGACACCTGATTGCGGGTCCGGGCCAGATAGCCGTCGAAATAATCGGTGATGGCGGCGGCCACGAACAGGACGCAGGCGGCCCAGCGGGCGGGATCGCCGTCCACATAGAACAGCCCGACCACCAGCGGAATCACCACGATCCGCGACAGGGTCAACAGGTTGGGCAGGCTGGTCAGCATGGCGAGAATCCGGCGGGACGCGGTCCATCTCCCGACCGCGCGGGGATACTAGCCCTCGGGATGGAAGTAGTCATGAATCTTTTTGGCCATGGCGCCGCTAATTCCTTCCACCGCCTCCAGATCGCCCAGCCCCGCCGCCGCCACGGCGCGGGCCGAGCCGAAATGATGGAGCAGGGATTTCTTGCGCGCCGGTCCGATGCCCGGCACCCCGTCCAGGGCGGATTTCACCAGCCCCTTGGACCGTCTGGCCCGATGGGTGCCGATGGCGAAGCGATGGGCTTCATCACGCAGGCGCTGCAGGAAATAGAGCACCGGATGGCGGGATTCCAGACTGATGGGCTCGCGGCCGGGCAGGAAGAAGCGCTCGCGCCCGGCATTGCGATCCGGGCCCTTGGCGATGCCGATCATGGTGACGTCGTCGATACCCAGTTCCGCCAGCACGCCCAGGGCGGCGTTCAACTGACCCAGCCCGCCGTCGATCAGCACCAGATCCGGCCATACGCCCCGGTCACGGTCGGGGTCTTCCTTCTGGGCGCGGGAGAACCGCCTGGTGAGGACTTCGCGCATCATGCCGAAATCATCGCCGGGGACCAGGTCCGCCGACCGGATGTTGAACTTGCGGTAGGACGACTTCATCAAGCCTTCCGGGCCGGCGACGATCATGGCGCCCACCGCGTCGGCGCCCTGGATGTGGGAATTGTCGTAGACCTCGATCCGCTCGGGCGCCGCCTCCAGCCCGAAGGCCTCGGCCAATCCGTCCAGCAGCTTGCGCTGGGCGCCGCTTTCGGCCATGCGCCGCCCCAGGGCGTCGCGGGCATTGTCGGTGACGTGCTCCATCAGACGCTTGCGGTCGCCGCGTTTGGGAACGGACAGGACGACCTTGCGCCCGGCCTTCTCCGACAGCGCTTCGGCGACGATCCCCGCCTCATCCGGCTCGTGGGACAGCAGGATCTCGCGCGGCGGCATCTTGTCGGCATAGAACTGCCCCAGGAAGGCGGCCATGATCTCCGCCGGCTCCTGACCCTGGACATGCATGGGGAAATAGGCGCGATTGCCGTAATTGCAGCCCGAGCGGAAGAAGAACACCTGAATGCAGGCCCCGTCCCCGGCCTGATGGAGCGCCACCAGATCGGCTTCCTCCAGTTCGGCCGGATTGACGTCCTGGTGGGCCTGAATGCGCGACAACGCCCGGATGCGGTCGCGAAAGAGCGCCGCCTGTTCATATTCCATGGCCTGGGAGGCCGCCTCCATGCGCGTCGCCAGATCGCGCTGGATGCGCTGACTGTGGCCCGACAGAAAGGCGCGGGCTTCCTCCACCAGCGCCTGGTAGTCGTCCAGGGCGATCCGGTCGACACAGGGCGCGCAGCACCGCTTGATCTGAAACAGCAGGCACGGGCGGGTGCGGCTGGCGAACACCGAATCGGAGCAGGAGCGGAGCAGAAAGGCGCGTTGCAGCGCCGCCAGGGTCTGATTGACGGCGCCCGCCGAGGCGAAGGGGCCGAAATACTCGCCCTTGCGGCTGCGCGCGCCGCGATGCTTCAGAACCTGCGCCCAATCGTGATCGGCGGTGATCAGGATATGGGGAAAGCTCTTGTCGTCCTTGAGCAGGATATTGTAGCGCGGCCCCAGGCTCTTGATCAGGTTGCTTTCCAGCAACAGCGCCTCGACCTCGGTCCTGGTGGTCACCACCTCCATGGAGGCGGTTTCCGCGATCATGCGCTGCAGGCGAAGGGGCATGCGCTCGGGCCGGGTATAGGCCACCACCCGCTTCTTCAGACTCTTGGCCTTGCCCACATAAAGAACGTCGCCGCGGGCGTTGATCATGCGGTAGACCCCCGGGCTCCCCGGCAAGGTCGCCACCACCGCCGAGATGACCTCGACCCCGCCGGCCAGGGGGGAGGCCGATTCGTGATCCCTGCCGCTCAACACCCGCCCCCCGAAACCAAAAGGAAGGGATGGCCCCTATCCTTTTCGATGGGCCAACCGATTTCCTCTTGCATCGCGGGATATCCACGATTCCTGTGGATAAGTCTGTTGGCAAGTTCGTCAGCCACCCGATCCCCCCTAGAGAGTCCTAGGCGCGGTGGACTTTGCCCATTTTGTAAGCAGTGAAGCTGCATCGTTATTTTTCAATGAGTTAGCGCTGTCAAGTGTAAACAATCGGCAAATAACGGCTTTTTCCCCCTGGACATTACCGGCCTTTCTTGCCAGCCCCTCCCCCCGTTAACGCCTGTGAACAACTTAACACTTCCACTTGGCCGGGCAGAGAGTCCAGGGTCTGCCTGGACCGTTGCGGAAGCGGTTCAAAGGGAGTAGCCGCCGCAATGCAATAAATCGTCATATTATTCCTGCGGCGCCGTTCCCCCGGTCGCCCAACCCAGATGCTGCCCACCGTCGAGGGCGATCATCTGACCGGTGATGGAGGGGGTCTCCAACAGGAAGCGCAGGGTACGGCAGACCTCTTCCGGCGAGGTTCCCCTGGCCAGGGGCAGTTCCGCCACCTGGGCGGCGAATTGCTCCGTGCTCTGGCGGGAACTGGGCAGAGCCGGGCCGGGGCCGATCCCCACCACCCGAATGCGTGGCGCCAGGGCCAATGCCAGGGTCTGGGTGGCGGCCCACAGGCCGGCCTTGGACAGCGTGTAGCTGGTGAAATGGGGCGTCAGGCTCCAGACCCGCTGATCCAGCAGATTGACCACCAGCCCTTCGGCGCTCGGGGGCAGCTGGCGGGCGAAATCCTGGCAGAGCACGAAAGGCGCCCGCAGGTTGACCTCCATATGCAGATCCCAGCTGGCCCTGGTGGCTCCCAGCGCGTCGTCACGCTCGAACGCCGAGGCGTTGTTGACCAGCAGCCCCAACGGCCCCAGCGCCGCTCCGGCGCGGCCGATTATGGCGGCAACCTCGGTCTCGCGGGCCAGATCGGCGGCAAGGGCAACGGCCGCGCCGCCGCCGGCGGTGATTTCGGCCACCACCGCCTCGGCCTCGTCTCGCGAGCGGGAGTAATGAACGGCGATCGCGAAGCCCTGGCGGGCCAGATCAAGGGCGATGGCGCGCCCGATGCGCCGGCCGCCCCCGGTCACCAGCGCGGCGCGCGGCAAAAGGGCGGACACGGACGATGGGGCCAAGGCGGACATCAGGATTCGGCGGTGGCCGCCGGAAGGGGCGGCACCACCTGGGCGCGGCGGGTCTGGACCACCTGAACCACCGGCTTGGCCGGAACCGGCCGGGTAGGAGCGGGCACCCGCTCCAGCATCCCCAGCACCTCGCCGGCATGGAGCGGGCGCTTGGCCGGATCGGCATCGGTGCACAGGCGAACCAGTTCCACCAATGGCTCGGGGAAATCGGCGGGCAACTCGGCATGGCCGGCGGCAAGGTCGGGCAGACGCCCCAGCAGCAGACGATAGGCCAGGATGCCCAGGGAATAGACGTCGGCGGCCGGGCCGACGGCAGTGGCGTTTTCCAATTGCTCGGGCGCGGTATAGACCACGTCGCCCATCCAGAAATCCGGCAGCGGCAGATTCCGTTCCGGCAGCTTGATCATGGAAAAGTCGCACAGCTTGACCGCACCGTTCTGGGTCGCGCTCAACAGCACGTTGGACGGCTTGACGAAACGGTGGACCAGATTGCGCCTATGCAGGGCCAGGACCGCCGAGGACATCTGCTTCATCACCACCATGGCCCGCAGGCCGGTCAGGCGGCGCGGCTTATCGCGCTCCTCGGCGGCGGCG